>CAYOHN010000131.1:0-9246 GCA_964403735.1 uncultured Spirochaetales bacterium
CATCGCCGATACCGCGCGGGAGGCGCGCGACGCGACGCCCGGGGGACCGGCGGATGAGTTCACGACCAACCGTGTCAAGTGGCCCGTCGACTGCACGGTCGGCCCCGGCCTCGAAGACCTGCAGCACGACGAAGTACAGGTAGATCGCCACTTCGTGGACGGGAGCACGCTCGTCCTGGGTCGCAGCCATCACGTAGGCCAGCAAGGCGGGTTGCTGGTCCGCGGCGCGCTCCATCGCGCGGCGCGCGTCGCGCGGAGGCATTTCGCCCACACGCAGCGCCGTGGACTCGACGATTTCCTGCGAGATGCTGGCCATCCGCTCCCCCTGAACCCTCGAAGCGCCCCGAGACGCTATCCCAGAACGGTTCCCACCGCGGCGGTCGGTCCGCCGTCTCGCGACTCCGCGGTCCTATTCCCTTCTGCGCCGCATCGGCGTAGGATGCTCAGGGTTCATCCGAAGGAGGACGCCATGGTCTCGCGACCCCTCCCACTGCTCCGTGATGCAGCTCCTGATCGACTCGACGCAAAGTCTCGACAGGGCAACTGTCGTCGTCATCCCGGTGCCTGGCTGCTCGCCGCGATCCTGCTGCTCCCGGGCGTCGTCACCGCGGAATCCGCCGAGGATCCGTGGTCCGGCACCTATCATGTCCAGGGGGTAACAGTGGACCAGCGAAGCGGAGACACACGTCGCATCGAGGGCTACGTCGTCCTGACACGGAAGAACGATCACTGGATCGCCGCCGCTGAACTGAAGACGGAGTTCCCGAGTCACGGCGGAGCCGTGCGAGCCGACGTCATCGGGCATGGCGACGGAACGCTGCGAGACGAGGCCCTCGTCGGTACTGCGCAGACCCAGCTGGTGATGCAGACGGTTCCGGGCGTGGACACGAGCTTCGGCTTCGTTCCGCGCGAAATCGGCCCGCGTTTGGTGTCGGACTGGATCGCGCGCTGGCAGAATGAGGGCGAGCTGGCGGTCGAGATGACGAACCGCGCCAAGGAAGGCGAAACCTATTCGCCGACGAAGACGACGCTCGAGGGTCGCCGCGTCGCGATGCCGAAGGACAAGAAACCGTAGCCGCTGCGCGTCAGAACGGCGGCAACGCTCGGCTCAGCCGAGCCCGAGCCGCTGTGCGATGATCCGCTTCATGATCTCGTTGGTGCCGGCGTAGATGGACTGCACCGCCGCATCGGCGTAGTCCTGCGAAATCGGATACTCGCGCATGAAGCCGTAACCGCCGTGGAGCTGGAGACACTCGGCGGCAACGCGCTTCTGCAAGTCCGTGGTCCACCACTTCGCCATGCTGACCTCGGTGACCACCTGATCCCCTGCCACGTGCGACGCGAGCAGGCGGTCGACGAAGACCTGCCCGATCTCGGTCGCGCTGGCCAGCTCCGCGAGCTGGAACTGGGTATTCTGGAACGCGGCCAGCGGCTGGCCGAAGGCCTTGCGCTGCTTGACGTACTCCATGGTGTCGTGCATCGAGCGCCGGCACGACGCCATCGCGGAGACGGCGATGCACAGCCTTTCCTGCTGGAGTTCCTGCATCAGCATCGAGAATCCCTGCCCCTCCTGACCGAGCAGGTTCGAGCGTGGAATGCGGCAACCCTCGAAGAACAGTTCACTGGTGTCCTGCCCCGGAAGGCCGAGCTTGTCCAGCTTGCGGCCCTTGGTGAAGCCCGGCGTGCCGGCCTCGACGAGGAGCAGCGAAATGCCGCGGTGGCGCGGCTGCGCGTTCGGATCGGTCTTCGCGACCACGACGAAGAGGTCGCCGATCTGGCCGTGAGAGATGAAGGTCTTCGCGCCGTCGAGCACGTACGAATCCCCGTCGAGAATCGCGCGCGTCTCGACGTTCGCGAGGTCCGATCCGGTTCCCGGCTCGGTCATCGCGACGCCCATCAGGACATCGCCGGTGATGCAGCCGCGCAGCCAGCGGTCCTTCTGCTCCGGGGTCCCGAAGTCGCGCAGATACGGCACGCAGATGTCGGCGTGGAGCGAGAACATCAGCGCGTGCGCGCGCAGCCACGAGAGTTCTTCCATGAGGATCGCGTCGTACAGGAAATCCCCGCCGGCGCCCCCGTACTCCTCGGGTTGGTTCGCGCCGAGGAAGCCCTCGGAACCCATCCGTCGCCAGGTCTCGCGGTCCGGCATGCCGCGCGCGTTCCACTCGGCGATCTTCGGCTCGATCTCCTTGGCGGCGAAGCGACGAAACTGTTCGCGGAAGAGTTCGTGCTCCTCGTGGAAGACGGTACGCTCCATATTCATGACTCCTCGGGCGCGCTCGAAGTTTCCGCTCTCGATTCGGCCCGATGGTACTGGGCCGAGCACTGCCCCGCCGGCATGACCGACCGCCAGGAGTCGAGCGCGCCATCATGCCGACTGACCTCCTGCCGAGCGACGTCATGCCGAGCGACGAAAAGGCTGCGCGGGTGCTTCGCGAGGGAGACACCTGCTGGCGTCTGGCGCGCGCCGATCGCGCGGCGGTCCTGATCGACGGGGAAGAGTATTTTTCGGCTCTCGACGCCGCGCTCGAACGCGCGCAGCGCTCGGTCCGGATCCTCGGGTGGGACGTACACGGCGGCATCCGGCTGCGGAGACCGGAGGCGGGCCGCGACGACGGCGAAGCGGTTCCGACGCTGGTCGACCGCCTCGATCGCCTGGTCCGGGAGCGAAGAGACCTCGAAATCTGGCTGCTCGAGTGGGATTTCGCCCTGCTCTACGCGCTGGAGCGGCAGTTCCTCCCCGCGCTGCGCTTTGGCTACGCAACGCACCGTCGCCTTCACTTCGAACTCGATGGGGAGCACCCGCTCGGCGGCTCTCACCATCAGAAGCTCGTCGTCATCGACGATCGCATCGCGTTCTGTGGCGGCCTCGATCTCGCCGCGTGCCGCTGGGATACCCGCGCGCACCGCGCCGGCGACCCGCGTCGTTGCGATCCCGGCGCCCCCGACTACGGCGCGTTTCACGATGCGATGCTGCTCGTCGACGGAAACGCCGCGGCCGCACTCGGCGAGCTGGCGCGACGTCGCTGGCATCGCGCCACCGGGCGCCGGCTCGAAGAGCGCCGCGGCGACGCCGATCCGTGGCCGTCCTGCGTCGAGCCGCGGTTTCTCGACGTCGAGGTGGGCATCGCGCGCACCCAGCCGGGAAGCGAAGGCGAAGAACCGCGGCGCGAAGTCGAAGCGCTGCACATCGCTTCGTTGCGCACCGCCCGGCGCTGGATCTACCTCGAGAACCAGTACTTGACCTCCCATGTCGTCGGCGCCGTACTCGCCGAACGCCTGGCCGAGCCCGAGGGCCCGGAACTGGTGATCGTCTCGACCCGGAGCTGCGAGGGTTGGCTCGAGGAGAATACGATGGGCGTGCTGCGCGCGCGTTGGCTCGGCCGTCTGCGCGACGCCGATCGCCACGGTCGCCTGCGTGTGTTCCACCCGGTCGTTCCGAACCTCGGGCCGGGGCGCTTCACGGTGCACGCGAAGATCAGCATCGTCGACGATCGATTGCTGCGGATCGGCTCGGCGAATCTGGCGAATCGCTCGATGGGGCTCGATTCGGAGTGCGATCTCGCGATCGAAGCTCGGGACGACGCCACGGCCGAGACGATCGCCACTTTCCGCAACGATCTGCTGGCCGAACACCTCGGAACCACACCAGATCGCGTCGCCGAGGAGCTCCGCGCGCGCTGCTCGCTGGTGGCGGCGGTGGACGCGCTGCGCGGCGGCCCGCGTACGCTCGAGACGATCGAGACCACGGTGGAGGAATGGGTCGAAGAGCTCGTATCCGATAGCGCGATCTTCGACCCGGAGCGCCCCGTTTCCCCGGACGAGTTGCTCGATCACTTGCTGCCGAACGCACCCGAACCCGAGCGGCTGCGCCGCGCGCTGCCCTGGCTGGCCGGCCTCTTGGCGATCGTCGCACTCACTGCGGCTTGGCGCTGGACGCCACTCAGCGAGTGGATCTCGCCAGAACGGCTCGCCGCGCTCGCCGCACCGCTGCGCGCGCACGCAGCCGGTCCGTGGCTGGCGGCGGGCGCGATCGCGCTGGCCGGCCTGGCGCTCGTGCCGGTGACGGCAATGACGGTGGGGAGTGCGCTCGTCTTCGGCCCGTGGGTCGGCTTCGCGGTCGCCCTGGCCGGCGCTCTCCTGTGCGCCGCGCTCGGCTTCGGCGTCGGCCGTCTGCTGTGGGGCGACGCAGTGCGGCGTCTCACCGGCAGACGCCTTTCGCGGATCCGCGCTGCACTAGCGCGGGACGGCGTGCTCACCGTCGCCGCGGTGCGGCTCGTCCCGGTGGCGCCGTTCACCGTCGTCAACGTCGCCGCCGGCGCGTCGTCGATCGGATTCCGCGACTACGCCCTGGGAACCGCGCTGGCGATGACGCCGGGCACACTGGTCCTCGCGATCGTGACGGACCGCTCCCGCCAGCTACTCGAGGAGCCCGGCTTCGGCGCGGCGCTCCTGGTCATCGGCATCTTGGCCGCGGCTGCCATCGCGCTGCGGATCGCGCGCCGGCGCCTCACCGGAGACGCACCGCCCACGCGATCGCCCTGACGTCAGGCGATCCGTGCGGCGCGCAGCCAGTTGCGCCCGGCGAAGTCCCAATCGAGAAGGTGATCGACGACGGCGGCGACATGGCGCTCGCGCTCGTTCTGGTAGTCCAGATAGTAGGCGTGCTCCCAGACGTCGATCGCCAGCAGCGGCACCATGCCGCCACCAAGCGGATTCTCGGCGTCGTGGGTGCTGAACACGTGCAGATGCCCGTCCTGGCCGGCGGCGAGCCAAGCCCAACCCGAGCCGAAGTGCCCCGAAGCGGTTTCGATGAGTCGTCGCTTGGCGTCCTCGACGGAGTCGAAATCGCGCTCGACGCGCGCCAGTAGTTGGCCCTCGGGTCGGCCGCCGCCGTCGGGCGTGAGACTCTGCCAGTAGAAGTCGTGGTTCCATACCTGCGCCGCAAGCTCGAAAACGGCCCCTTCGCTGTTTCGCACCAGTTGTTCGAGGTCGAGTTCCGGCGCCGGCTTCCCTTCGAGTGCCGCTCGGAGCTTGTCGAGATAGCCGCGATGATGCTTCTCATAGTGGAACTCGATCGTGCGCGCGCTGATGTGGGGCTCGAGCGCGTCCTGGTCCCACGGCAGCGGTGCGAGCGTCCCCTCGCCAACGTTCGACGTGCCGATCGCGCTGTCGTCACGATTCGAGCGCCCGCGCTCGGGTTCCGGTTTTCGGTTCGTCATGTTTCTCTCCTTTCGATGCAGGGTCCAGACGAAATCTTCGTGCACGGATCGTTCCAGGCGTTGTCCGTCATCGCGCGGCGTTCTCGCGATGCACTTTGTAGAACCTACGACGCAAATGGTGGCGAAACGGAGCAGCGGCGGGCCCCGCCCGCTCGGCAGATGCCAGTCTGCTACCGTGCCGCGCCATGCTGAATCGCATCGATCGGATCCAGTTGGTCACGAAAGACCGAGACGCCACCGCCGCGTGCTGGGGTCGGCTCTTCGATACCGAGATCGTGAGGGAGGACCGCGTGCCGTGGCTCGCCGCCCAGCGCACGGTGCTGCGCGCCGGCGAGAGCGAGATCGAGCTGCTCGAGGCGGACGGGATCGGCGCGGTACCACAGCACTACTCCCGGGTGCGCAGCCCCGTCTTCGCCGTGGGCTTCTCCGTCTCGGATCTCGAAGCGGTCCGCGCCCAGCTCGACGGTCGCGGGATCCATCACATCGTCGAGGGCGGCCAGCTCCATCTCACCGGCGAATGGCTCGGCGTCCCGGCGCTGCGCGTCGTGCTGACGCCTGACGAGCCGCGTGCTCCGGCGGGCCTGCTGGCGCGCCTCTACGAGGTGACGCACCTGATGCGCGGCTTCGCGCGCGCCGCCGACCGCCTCGCGAAGCTGTTCGACCTCGACCCGGGCGGCTTCGTCCCGATCCGCTCCGAGGAATTCGGCTACGACGGCATGCTGGCGATGCTGAAGCCCGATCGTCTCGATCGCATCGAGACCGTGACGCCGTTCGACCTGTACCGTCCGATGGGCCGCTTCTTCTACCGCCAGGGCCCGTGCCTGTACATGTTCTACGGCGAAGCCCGCGACACCGCGGCCGTCCGCGCCCGGCTGCTCGAGCACGCGCCGGACGCCTATACCGGGCGCCGCGACGGCGACGCGCCGGACAACCTGTGGGTGCACCCGCGCGCGCTCGACGGGGCGCTGCTCGGCGTCTCCCGCGAGACCTTCGCTTGGACCTGGTCCGGTCACCCGGAGCGCGTGCAACGGGCCGCGACGCGCTGATCCGAGAGTTCGTCGACATTCAAGGACTCCACCTCGCGCGCCGATGCAGGCGCGGGAGGCCGGAACCGTGTCGATGTCCACCGACCGCGAGGCTCGCAGCGAGCGCGCACGCACCCGCCGCTGGGCGCAGCGATTGACCGATCTGTCTCGCGCGAGCCAAGATCGACCCGCGGCGGCCGAGGCCGCGTGCCGCGCGCTCGAGTGGACCGAACGTGCGGCACGCGAATTCGAGATCCGATCGCGGGCTCTCCGGCTCGCCTCGCGCTCGAGCGCGGACGGCTAGCCGCCTTCGGCCCCCGCCGGCGCGGCGGCCACGCGCTCGAGGCGCGTGACCAATCGCTCGACGCCGCCGCCGGCGAATTGCTTGACGCGTTCGCCGTCGACGTAGAGTACGTTGAACGGCAGTGTGTCGACGTCCGCGATCCACGGATTCGCGCGCTTGAACGAGATCAGCCCCGGCGTGTCGAGCAACAGCTTGCCGAAGCGGACGTGGCGAAACGCGTCGTCGCCGTCCAGCCAGCTCGAGAGTTCCGTGGTCCAGGCGCGACAGGCTTCGCAGTCGCTCTTGCCGAGTATCAGCACCGCCACGGGCGCCGCCGCGAACGCCTCCCAGCTCTGGCCGTCGAGGGTTTCGAGACGCTCGCTCATGCCGCGAACGAATCGCCCTTCTTCCAGTCCGCGCCACACAGGCCGCCGCTCTGCAGCGCCTGCACAGTGCGCAGCGTCTCGCCCGGGCTCCGGCCCGCCGAGAGATCGTTGACGATCACGGACCGCACGACGCTCTTGTCGTCGACGACGACCGTGGCGCGGAACGCGACGCCTTGATCCTCCTTCAGCACGCCGAAGGTCCGCGACACCGCATGATTCGTGTCGGCGATCACCGGATGCGTGATCTCCTGCGGGAAGACCTTGCGATCGGCGAACCACGCCTTGTGGCTGAAGTACGAATCCGTCGAGACACCGACCACGGAGATCTTGTCGTCGGCGAAGTCGTCGAGCAGCGACTGGAAGCCCTTGATCTCGGTGGGACAAACGAACGTGAAGTCGAGCGGGTACCAGTACAGCACGTACCACTTGCCCTTGTAGTCCTTGCTGGAGATCTGCTTCTCGTCGCCGTTCACGTAGGCGGTAGCGGTCCATTCGGGTGCGGGTTGACCGACCATCGTCATCGGGAGACCTCCTGCGCCGGGGGTTGGGGATGGGGTTCGCACCCGCGGCCGGCGCGCCGATCGGGGCCCTTGGAAGGTAGGCGCCTGCCGGGATGTGTCCAGATCCAGACGAAGTCCAGATTTCATCCGCCGGGCTGCTCCCTCACGCGCCAGGACGCGCCCACGATGCGCCGATCCGCGCCCAGATGCGGGCCGAATGCGCCCGGTGAACGGCGCGGGGTCGCAACCCGAGCCGTTGCTCGACGGCTTCGAGGCACGCGCGCGGATCGCGCGTGGTATCGATGACCAGATGCTGCGCGCGCGGCAGCTCCTCGACCGGCTCCCAGGTTTCGAGGAAGCGGTCCAGGAGCGTCAGCCATTCGCGCTCGTGACGGCGCTGCGCCCGGGCGCGCGCGGCGAGGCGACGCCGCACGACGGCCTCGTCGACGCGGCACTCGACGAAGCACAGCTCGGCGCCGAGCGAGTCGACGAGCGCGCGCAGCTCCGAACGCAGTGCACGCGTCGGGAAGGTCGCATCGAGGATCGCGCTGCGACCAGAGTCGAGGACGGCACTGATCGCCCGGAGGGCGGCGTCGTAGACGTCTTCGGTCGCCTCGTCGCCGAACCCGACCAGCGCAGTTTCGCCGGCTCGGGCGGCACGCTTCGCGAGCCGGGCCCGGACAGCGTCAGCGGCGATCCGCGGAACGCCGAGCCGCGTCGCGAGTCGCTCGGACAGCGTGGACTTGCCGCTCGCCATCATGCCGGCGAAGACGACGACGCGGAGCGGCGGACGTCGCGGGGGGACGAGGCGTCGTGGCGCTGCGAGCAGACGTTCGGCCTCGGTGATTGCCCGGCGGCGCGCGGCGGAATCCGCGCCGGCAGCCGCCGTGAGCGTCGTTCGAGCCGCCTCGAGCGCTGCGAGCCCGATCTGGACGTCGATCGCCACGAACAGCTCGAAGTCACCGGAGGCCTCCGCGTACGCGACGAGTAGGCGTCGGGCAAACTCGGATTGCCCATCGGCCGCGAGCAGGAGCAGCAGCGGCGCCAACTCCTCCGCGGGGTCGCCTGCGCGCGGCGCGGGCGACGCAGGGGACTCGAAGTGCGTGCGACCGGCGGGATCGATGTGGATGCGATCGGTCCGAAGTCCGCCGTGCAGCCGATGCGCCCGGGCCGGCTCCGCTCGCAGTGCCAGAACAGGCCCGCAGCGCCCCAGCCTTTCGAGTAGCTGAGTCTCGAGCTCGTCGACCGCCGCGCTCACAGCCGGGAACTCGCGGAGCGCGGCGCAGGCCGTGCGGATGCGCGCTGCGTGCTCTCCGGCGTCCCTGGCGGAACGGGGAGCCGGCTCGCCATGCACGGCGCTCAGCGCCGCGGCGAGCCCGCGAACCTGCGGCGGACCGATCCGGCCCTGACGCAGCCGGACGTCCAGCCGGTCCGCCGTCCAGGCGCGACCTTCTTCGCGGGATGCCGTGGCTTCCCGCGACGAGCGGTCTCCGGACTCCGAAATCGATCTCGAGGTCGAAAACGGCGGCATTCGTCGATCTTGCACCGCTCGGCCCTCCCAGTGCGAGGTTCTCGCCCGAGATCCTCGTCCGAGGCCTCCCGTGCGGAGCGAGGCGTTGCGTCGCATGCCCCGTGACGGGTACGCCGCCATCGGAAGGCGAAACGCCGGGATCGTTCACGGCGGGGTCTCACCCTGGTGAAAAGCAAAGAATGTGCCAACTTCAGTTCTTGTCGCCGCCCGGGTCGTCCTCCCCTCGCGGGAGCGCGCCGCCCGCTCTTTCCCCCGTCTCCCCCGCGGCGAGCCCCGCATCGCGAAGCGCGTCGGCCACC
>CAYOHN010000132.1:0-9231 GCA_964403735.1 uncultured Spirochaetales bacterium
GCCAGCTCGTCAGCGAGATCGAGATCTAGCCTCCGGGCGAGTCTCCGGGCGAGTCCCCGCTTCCTTCACCGAGAACGAGACGCCGAGCGATGAACGTCCACGAGTATCAGGCCAAGGAACTCCTGCGCGCTTACGGCGTCCCGGTGCCGCCGGGGCGGCTGGCCACGACGCCGGCCGAAGCCGAGACCGCCGCGCGCAGCCTCGACGCCGAGGTCGTCGTCGTGAAGGCGCAGGTGCATGCCGGCGGCCGCGGCAAGGCGGGAGGCATCAAGATCGCGAAGTCCGCCGGCGAGGCCAAGCGGCTCGCATCCGAGATCCTCGGCATGACGCTGCGGACGCACCAGACGGGCCCCGAAGGCAAGCTGGTGCGCAAGCTGTGGGTCGAGGCCGGTTGCGAGATCGATCGCGAGTTGTACCTGGGTCTCGTGCTCGATCGCGCCGCGGAAACGCTCGCGATCATCGCGTCGACCGAGGGTGGTATGGAGATCGAGGAGGTCGCGGCCCGAAGTCCCGAGAAGATCGTCACGGTGCAGATCGATCCCGCCGTCGGGCTGATGCCGTATCACGTGCGCCGGGTCGCGTTTGCGCTGGGCCTCGGCGCCGAGGCGGTGACGAAGCTCGACGTCTTCCTCGGCGGTCTGTACCGGCTCTTCGTCGAGAAGGACGGCGCGCTGGCGGAGATCAACCCGCTCGTCGTCACCAAGGCCGGGGATCTGCTGGCGCTCGACTGCAAGCTCAACTTCGACGACAACGCGCTGTTCCGGCACCCCGACGTGCGCGAGCTGCGCGACGCCGACGAGGAGGACGCCCGCGAGCGCGAGGCCAACGAGCTGGACCTCGCCTACGTCGGCCTCGACGGCAACATCGGCTGCCTCGTCAACGGCGCCGGTCTGGCGATGGCGACACTCGACATGCTGCAAGTGGCGGGCGGCGCGCCGGCGAACTTCCTCGACGTCGGCGGCGGAACCAACCAGGAACGCGTGGCGGCCGCGTTCAAGCTGATCCTCGCGGATCCGCAGGTGCGGGCGATCCTCGTCAACATCTTCGGCGGCATCGTGCGCTGCGATCTGGTCGCCGAAGGTGTCATCGCCGCAGCGCGCGAGATCGGCGTTCAGATTCCGATCGTCGTGCGCTTGCAGGGGACCAACGCGGCCGAGGGGCGCGCGCTGCTCGAGAGCTCGGGCCTGAACCTGATCCCGGCCGACACCTTCCGCGAAGCGGCCGAACGCGCCGTCGCCGCGGCGAAGAAGAACCCGAGCCCGAACGCGAACGCGAACCCGAGCCCGAACGCGAACCCGAACCCGGGCCCGAACGCGAACCCGAACCCGGACGAGCAGGACTGACGACGATGGCGATCCTCTGCGATGCGAACACGAAGCTGCTCGTGCAGGGCCTCGGCAAGATGGGGCGCTTCCACGCCGGGCTCTCCCGCGAGTACCACACCCAGGTGGTGGGCGGCGTGGCGCCGGGGAAGGGCGGAACGGAAGTGGACGGCCTGCCGGTGTTCGACACCGTGCGCGAAGCCGTCGCTGCTACTGGTGCCAATGCCTCGGTGGTGTTCGTGCCGCCGCCGGGCGCTGCCGATGCGATCCTCGAAGCCGCCGACGCCGGGCTCGATCTGGTGGTCTGCATCACCGAGGGCATCCCAGCGCTCGACATGCTGCGCGCGAAGCGTTCGCTGCGCGGTGGCCGGACGCGCCTGCTCGGCCCGAACTGTCCGGGCGTCGTGACGCCGGGGCAGTGTCGGATCGGCATCATGCCGGCGCAGATCACCCGGCCCGGTCCGGTCGGCGTCATCTCGCGCTCCGGGACTCTGACCTACGAGGCCGTCGATCAGCTCTCGCGACTCGGCATCGGCCAGTCGAGCTGCGTCGGGATCGGCGGGGACGCGATCATCGGCACCACCTTCGTCGATGCGCTCGCGCTGTTCGAGGCGGACCCGGAGACGCGCGCGGTGATCCTGATCGGTGAGATCGGCGGCTCTGCCGAGGAGACCGCCGCGGAGTTCATTCAGGCGCACATGACGAAGCCCGTGGCGGCGTTCATCGCCGGACAGAACGCGCCGCCCGGCAAGCGCATGGGCCACGCCGGCGCCATCATCGCCGGCGGCAAGGGACGGGCGTCGGACAAGATCGCCGCGCTGCAGAAGGCCGGCGTCGCCATCGCACCGGCGCCCGCCGAGATCGCCGCGACGCTCGCGGAGCACTGCCCCGGCCTGCAAGGCTGAGGCTCGAAGCGGGCTGGGGGGCGCCGGTCCAACGGGATCCCGCCCCCCGCCGCTACGAGACCGTCCAGGTCTCCCCGGAGTGGAGCAGGTCGGCGAGGTTCCCGGGCCCGCGCTCGCGCACCGCCGTCGTCACCTGTTCGTCGAGCAGGCGCTCGTAGCTCGGCCGCGGGGCCGCGCGGAAGACGCCGATGGGAATCGGGAACGCGGGCGGTGCCAGGGTTGCCAGTGCCATCGCGTACGCGGGGCTTTCGTGGTGTTCGTCGTGGACGGTGATGCCCGCGGCGACCGGATCGGCGTCGTCCCCCAGCTCGATCACCTGGGGAGTGCCGTGCTCGATGCGGATCCCGCGGCGGTGGCCCTTCGCGCCGAATACCAGCGGTTCGCCGTGCACGAGCGGCAAGCCGGCCTCCACGCGCGTGCGCTTGTCCTCGATCGCCTCCCAGACGCCGTCGTTGTACACCGGACAGTTCTGGAGGATCTCGACGAATGCGGTGCCCGGATGCGCGTGCGCGCGTCGCAGCACGGACTGCAGGCCCACGGCGTCCACATCCACCGTGCGCGCCACGAACGTCGCGCCGGCGCCGAGCGCGAACGCGACCGGATCCACCGGGTAGTCGATCACCCCCATCGGGATCGACTTGTTCTTCGCGCCGATGGGGGACGTCGGAGAGAATTGCCCCTTCGTCAGCCCGTAGATCCGGTTGTTGAACAGCAGGATCTGCAGGTCGACGTTGCGGCGGATCACGTGCAGGAGATGGTTGCCACCGATCGAGAGGCCGTCGCCGTCGCCGGTGATCACCCAGACCGAGAGTTCCGGCCGCGTCACCTTGATGCCGGTCGCGACCGCCGGCGCGCGGCCGTGGATCGTGTGGAAGCCGTACGTGTTCATGTAGTAGGGAAAGCGGCTCGAGCAGCCGATGCCGGACACGAACACGAAGCGTTCGCGCGGGATCCCGAGTTCCGGCATCAACCGCTGCACGTTCGCGAGCACCGAGTAGTCCCCGCAGCCGGGGCACCAGCGGACCTCCTGGTCGGTCTCGAAATCCTTCTTGGTCAGCTTGGCGACCGGCTCGCTCACGTCACTCCTCCAGCAGGCGGGCGATCGCCCCGCGCAGCTCCGAGACCCGGAACGGTTGGCCGTACACCTTCGAGAGGCTCTGCGCGTCGACCAGGTAGCGGGCGCGCAACAAGCGCGAGAGCTGCCCGGTGTTGAGCTCCGGCACCAGCACGCGCTCGAAGCGCCCGAGCACGTCGCCGAGGTCCGACGGCAGCGGATTCAGGACCCGCAGGTGCAGATGGGCCACCGCGGCGCCGGCCGCGCGCGCCTCGTCGACGGCCGTCGCGATCGCGCCGTAGGTGCCGCCCCAGCCCACGACCAGCAGTCTCCCCGACGACGCGCCGCGCGGTTCGAGCGGCGGGATCTCGCGGGCGATGCCTTCGACCTTCTGATGGCGGAGGTCCGTCATCCGCTGGTGGTTGTCGGGCAGGTACGAGACGTTTCCACTTCCGTCCTGCTTCTCGAGGCCGCCGATGCGGTGTTCGAGGCCGGGCGTGCCGGGAATCGCCCAGGGCCGCGCCAGGGTTTCGGCGTCGCGCTGGTACGGGGCGAACCCGACCGGGTCGCTCCGGTACGCGACCTCGCCGCGCGGCAGCGTCGCGACGTCCGGGATCTGCCACGGCTCGGCACTGTTCGCCAGGTAGCCGTCCGACAGCACGACGACCGGCGTCATGTACTTCACGGCCAGCCGGAAGGCCTCGAGCATCACCGAGAAGCAGTCGCCCGGTGTGGCGGGCGCCAGCACCGGGATCGGACTGTCCGAGCTGCGGCCGTAGAGCGCCATCAGCAGATCGGCCTGCTCGGTCTTGGTCGGCAGTCCCGTCGAGGGGCCGGCGCGCTGGACGTCCACGGCGACCAGCGGCAGTTCTGCGACGACGGCCAGGTTCAACGCCTCCTGCTTGAGCAGGAAGCCCGGCCCGCTCGTCACCGTGAGCGCGAGATGACCGGCGAACGCGGCGCCGATCGTCGCCGACGCGGCGGCGATCTCGTCCTCGGCCTGGAAGGTCTTGATGCCGAAGTTCCGGTGTTTGGCCAGCTCGTGCAGGATGTCCGAGGCGGGCGTGATCGGGTACGCCCCGACGAACAGCGGCCGGCCCATCTGCACGCTGGCTGCGACGACGCCCCAGGCCAGCGCCGTGTTGCCGGTGATGTTCCGGTAGATCCCCGGCTCGATCTTGGCCGGCGGGACCTCGAACGACACCGGAAACAGCTCGCTGGTCTCGCCGAAGTGATAGCCCGCCATCAGCACCCGGCGGTTGGCCTCGCCGATCTTGCCGGGGAAGCGGCTCTCGATCCAGCGCACGGTGGACTCGATCGGCCGGCCGTAGAGCCAGTCCATGAGGCCGAGCGCGAAGAAGTTCTTGGAGCGGGCGGCTTCGCGCTGCGAGAGCTTCAGCTCCGAGACCGCCGCGAACGTGAGCTTCGCCAGCGGAATCTCCACGACGCGATAGCGGTCGCGGATCGCCGGCAGAGGATCCTCGCGATAGCCGGCCCGCTCGATGTTCCTCTCGGTGAACGCGTCGATGTTGAGGATCAGCATGCCGCCGGGCCGGACGTCGGCGAGATTCGCGCGGAGCGCGGCCGGGTTCATCGCCACCAGGACGTCGGGCTGGTCGGCCGGCGTGCGCACGTCCGCCGACGAAAAGTGGATCTGGAAGCCGGAGACACCAGCCAGTGTCCCCGCAGGCGCACGGATCTCGGCGGGGAAGTCCGGCAGCGTCGAGAGATCGTTGCCGGCGAGCGCCGTCGACTCGGTGAACTGGGTGCCGGTGAGCTGCATGCCATCGCCGGAATCGCCGGCGAAGCGGATGGCGACGCGCTCGACCCGTTCGTGCGGCTTCTGGGCCCCGGCGGGCGGTGCCGGGGCCTGGGCATGGCTCAAGAATGACAACCTCCGGGTCGTAGACAGTGTATCTGCCGGCACAGGGGGCGAAAGGCCCCCGGGAGGGGCGGCGGTCGATCCGGGCTGCACGAGAATCGTGCGGCACACCGGGAGCTTCGGCCGCTCTCTGCGCGCCCGCGAGCCTCAAGCGAAACGCAGCGCACGCCGATACGCGCCGCATGTTCACTCCGCGCCAACGGCCGATGCTGCTGGTGGCCGAGCGACTGCTCTCGCTGCGGCTGTCGATGAATACGCCGGTGGTCGCGACGGACGAGTTGCCGGCCGGACCGGCGCGCGCGGCGATCGCGATCCATTCCGAGGTCGGTCGCACGTGCTTCACCGTGGCGGTGAGGTCCCTGCGCCAGGGCGTTTCCGTGCTCTACGAGCTCGAGGGCGAAGACGTCACGCAGCGCGACGGCCAGGCGGTTGCACTGGATGCGTCGTTGTCGTTCGGCGAGAGCATGGGCTTCTTGTTCGACGACGAGCTGATCGTCGATCGCCAGCCTGCGACCTTGCGCCAGGCAGTCGCACGACTGCGCGAGATCGTGTCGGCGCCGGGCCTGGACGACGACGAGAGCGAGATCCTGCTGGAAGAAGCCGTCGAGCAGGTCGCCGTCGAGCCGCCGCCCGCGGCGATGCGGACGCCCGAGAGTCCGATGCTCACCAAGTTCCGCGCCGGCGCCGCGTCCGGCGCCCAGTGCGCTGCCCAGCCCGCTGCCCAGTCCGTCGCGCCGGTCGCGAAAGTCCCGGTGGCGAGAGCCGCGGCCGGTCCGCCGGCTCCCAGCGGCGCTGCCCCCGGCGTCGCTGTCCGCAGCGGCGCATCCCGTCTGGGCCGGGTCCAGCCGATTCGGGTGCGAGCGCCCGGCGCCGCACCGGCCGTTCCTCCGCTGCTCCGCCTTCTCGCCGCGTTCTGACGCGGCGCTCTCCAGGAGACCCAAGATGTCCCAGACCTTCTCGTTGCGAAGCTTCTCGTGGCAAAGCTTCTCGTTGCGAAGCTTCTTATGGCAAAGCTTCTCTTGGCGAGGCTTTTCGTGGCGAGGCCGTCTCGTTCCGGTCGCGGCCCTCGCCGTCGCGCTCGGCGCGACGCAGATCGGTTGCGCGACGGCGCGCGGGTCCGGGGCCGCGACGGCGGCCGGGGAAAGCGCGGCGGCCGCCGAGCCGAGCGACGCCCAGCGGCGCGCGCGCATGCACTACGAGGTGGCGATCGACCGGATGGCCACGGACCGAAACCCGGAGGCGATCGGTGAGCTGCTGATGGCCGTGCGTCTCGATCCGAACGAAAAGAACGTGCGACTCGCGCTCGCCGAGGCCTTCCGCCGCGCCGATCGGTTGGAAGACACGGAGGAGCATCTCCTCGTGGCGCTCCAGATCGACGCGAATTTCCACGACGCCCGCTTCAACCTCGCGGCGCTCTACATCCAACTGGGGCGCTACGAAGAGGCGATCGTCCAGACGTCGCTGCTGCTCGAGGATCCGACCTTTCCGCGGCCCTGGCGCGCGCTCACGAATGCCGGCTGGGCCGAGTACCAGCTCGGGCGCCTCGATGAGGCCGCCGCGCGCCTCCAGCTCGCGCTCGACTACCGGCCGGACTACTGGCCCGCGCGTCTGAACCTCGGCATCCTCGAAGCCGATCGCGGCAATCGGGCGGAGGCGGTGGCACATTTCGAGCGCGTGCTCGAGAGTCCGCCCGATCCGTCCGCCGAGGCCGAGGCGCGCTACCGGCTCGCCGAGCTGTACCTCACGCTGGGAGATCGGCGCGGGGCCATCGCGCAGCTCGACAGGGCCAGTACGCTGAGTCCGGGTGGACCGTGGAGCAAACGAAGCGCCGAGACTCTTCAGACGCTGCAATAGGACGCCTCGGCGTCGGACGCGCCGACGTCGGACGCGTCGACGCCGAGCGCATCGGCGCCTATCTCTCTCGCGAGCGGGAGCTGCGCGGCGTGACGCTCGAGGAGCTCGCGCGCCAGACGCGGATCCCCGTGCGTTCGCTGCAACGGCTCGAAAGCGGCGCCTTCGATCGCGATCCCGATGGCTTTGCGAGGGGCTTCGTCCGGACCGTCGCCGTCGCCCTGGGTCTGCCGGCCGCCGAGACGATCGCGCGCATGCTTCCGGAGACGGACGCCGACGACGCCGGGGACGGTCCGCCGCCGCTGCTGCGGGTCGTGCAGGCGCTGGCCGCGGCGATCGTGCTCGGCGCTGCGGCGGGATCGCTGTGGCTGTGGCTCGCGAACCGCGCGGGTGACGCCGTCGCACCGGTCTTCCAGGCGCGCGCGGATGGACTCGTCGTGCGTCGAGATGCCGTGCGAGCGCTCGCCGAGGAGCAAGGGCTGCTGACGGGTCCCGCGGCGGGGGCGTTCCTGCCCAGCGCCGTGGACGATGCACCCGCGCTTCGGGCGCTTCCGAAAGACGTGGAGGCCGAAGAGCCCGGCGTCGCGGACGCCGATGCCGGCTCCGCCGCAGCATCCGAACGCTGACGTGGCGCGCATCGATACGCGGGCGCTCGTGCTGCGCGTCGTCGAATTCGGCGAGTCCGATCTCATCGCCCACCTGCTGACGCCGGTGCACTCGCGGCTGACCGTGATCGCGAAAGGCGCTCGCCGGAGCCGGAAGCGCTTTCCGGGAGCACTCGATCTGTTGTGCCACGCGTCCGTACAGATCGAGCGCCGGCGCCCGCAGGGGATGGCGCGGCTCGAGCAGGCGCGCCTCGTGGAACCCTTTGCGGAGCTGCGACGGGATCCCGGGCGCTTCGCGTTGGCGTGCTACGTCGCGGAGCTGACCGATCGGCTCGCACCCGAGGGCGCCGGAGGCCCGGAGGCGCGGCGTCTCTTCGGCGCCGTCCTGTCGGCCGTCCGCGGGCTCGAAGAGGCGCGGCCGGACGCGCGGCTCCGGGTGCTACTCGAGCTTCGGCTGCTGGCGGCGCTCGGCCTCGCGCCGGAGCTGCGGCACTGCGTGCGCTGCGGATCGGCGCTGGCGCCGGGGCCGCCGGTGCTGTTCCACGTCGGCGAGGGCGGACCGCTGTGCGGGGCGTGCGTCCGCACCGGCGAGGCGGCGCTGCCCGTCGGCCTCGGAACCCTGCGCGCACTCGAGCAGAGTCTGCGCCTCGATCTCGGCCAGCTCCCGCGGCTGGGGCTCTCCGGCGCCGCGCTCGGGGAGGCGAGGGGGCTGCTGGCCCGCTTTCTGCGATTCCACGTCGGGCTCGAGCTGCGCAGCGAACCCGTGCTCGATCGGCTGCTCGCGCGCGAGCGGATTCCGAGCCCGAGTGTCGTCCCGCCGCCTTGACACCCCGGGACCCCGGTGGGAATACTCGCGCGCCCGTCGGCACGATGGCGGACGTGCTCGGAGACGCGGGGTAGCGCCGGTCGTTCGCCCTTCGCCCTTCGCCGTTCGGCTTCTCTGCGCCGGGGTGGGTCGGGCGCTTCGCGGCCGGGACGTTCGCCACACGAAGGGGCGAATGGAGAGCGGGGAGCGCCGTGACCGGGAGTGCCATGACCGAGGATGCTGGAGCGGCCGCGGCCTACCCGTGGCGGATGGACGATCTGGTCTCGCTGTGTGCGCGGCGCGGCTTCATCTGGCAGTCGAGCGAGATCTACGGCGGGATCAATGGCTTCTGGGACTACGGCCCGCTCGGCGTCGAGCTGAAGAACAACTTGAAGGCCCTGTGGTGGCAGCGCGTCGTGCGCGAGCGCGACGACGTCGAGGGCCTGGACTCGTCGATCATCGCGCACCCGCGCACGTGGGAAGCGTCCGGGCACGTCGAGCACTTCAGCGATCCGCTCGTCGACTGCCGCGCGTGCAAGAAGCGCATGCGCGCGGATCACCTCGACGACGCCGGCAAGTGTCCCGCGCGCCAGGGCAGCTCGGAGCACGACTGGACGCCTTCGCGCAACTTCAACCTGATGCTGAAGACCTTCATCGGCGCGCAGGAAGATGCCGCGGCGACGGCGTTCCTGCGCGCCGAGACCTGCCAGTCGATCTTCCTCGACTTCAAGCGGGTTCGGGAGACGGCGCGGCAGAAGATCCCGTTCGGCATCGCGCAGATCGGCAAGGCGTTCCGCAACGAGATCA
>CAYOHN010000133.1:0-9227 GCA_964403735.1 uncultured Spirochaetales bacterium
GGCCTCGCCGCGGCCTCCGATCGCGTCCCGATCGTAGGCGGCGGCAAACAGCGCCCGCGGCGCCACGGCGCGGATCTCGTGGGCGAGCGCGACGAGCGCGCGGACGTCCTTCCCGGCATCCGCGCAGACGAGGTCCGGATCGTGAGCACGGGCCGCTTCGACCGCGCTCGGGAGGTCGTGCGCCCGGTGCACGGCCACCCGCTCCCGGCGACCGGCGGCCAGCACGGCCTCGACCTCGGCGGCGAGCTCGGGATCACTCGCGATCAGCAGCAGCGTCGGTGTCCGCGCCATGCCGGGCTGCTTCCCCCGCTACCGCACCAGCACCGGCGCACACGCCAGTGCCAGATCGACGTCGGCGGGATCGCAGGCACGAGCGAGCCGCACCTCCGCCAGCAGGTCGTCGACGACGGGCGGCGCGAGGTCCGCGAGCGCGGGCCGCAGATCGCCGGTCGCCGCCAGGTTGGCCTCCCCGACCCGGGTCGGGCGTTTGGTGAGCGCTGGCACGGGATCCCCGACGAAATCGGCGACCCCGAACGCGACCACGCGCGGAATGCCGTCGAGCGCCGCCCGGAAGAGAGGGATCCAGCGCGCCGGGGACGCGCCGGGAGCGGGCTGCTCGAGCACGCCCGAGACGGGGAGCGCGACGCTGCCGAGCGCCGTCCAGACGGCAACCGGGGTGGCGAGCAGGCGGCCCGCGCCCGGCGAGCCCCCGATCGCGAGAACGCCGTCCGCGCCGACGTCGATGCGCGCCGGAATGCCGACCGGAAGCGAGCGCCACAGATCCACGTCGACCGCGAAGTTCGCGACGCCAGGGCCCCCTGCCGCCGGCGGACCGGCGACCAGCGCCGGCCGGGCATCGGCGATGGACGTTGCCCGCACGCGGAGTCCTCGCGCGCGCAGCGCGGGCCCATCGCTCTCCCCGACCGATCCGGCCAGGCGACCGAACAGCACCGGAACCGCGCGGTCCGGCTGCCGGATGCCCGGCACCGGGTCCTCGCCGGTCAGACGCAGGCGCAGGAGTAGCGAGCGGTTGTCGGGCTGCCCCGGAGCGCGCGGAGCGAAGTCCGCGCGCTCGTAGCGGCAGTTCTCTCCGAACGGCTCGGGGCGCGCGGGATCGCCGCAAGAGCCGACGTTCGGCCCGCCGCGGCCGAGGAAGCGCCCGCCGACCAGGTCGCCATCGGCGCGGTCTTCGAGGTTCGCCGCGAGCGGCTGCTCGTCGTCGAGCACCGGCTCGACTCCGGTGAGAAGCGCGAGCAGCGACGGATCGGAGAGGTCCCGACCGCCACCGAGGGCGAGCGTCGCCAGTCGCGGCGGCCCCTGGCGCGGCGCGGCCTCGCTGCCTTCGGCGAAGAGGGCAGCCACCCGTGCCGACGCGGCGCCACGGCGTGCCTGATCCCACGCGCGCGCGCGCAGGAGCGGATCGCAGTCCGGCTCGGGCGCATCGTCGCACCAACTCTCGGCTCCGGGGTCTCCGCGCCAGCCGCGGGCAGCGTCGCGAACGGCGAGTTCGGCGGCCATCTGCAAGCGGCCCTGCCAGGCGCCGGCGAGACCGAGGTCCAGCACCAGCGCCGCGAGCAGCGCCGCCGGGAGCAGCCAGAGCGCGAACAACACGATGGCAAAGCCGCGCTCTCGGTCTCCGGACCCCCTCGTCACCGCGGCTCCCCGCCGGTCCAGCCCGGAGGCGGTGCTCCCACCGGCGGCAACGAAGGGCGCGCCCCCGCGACGCCAGCCGCCGGAGACGAACCTGTACCCTCGGCGCCGCCATCTTCCGCGCGCTGCCGAATGGCATCCTCTCGGACGGCTACGAAGCGCCGCCCATCCCCATCGATCGCCTCGACCATGCGGAAGCCGGGCCCCGCCTGGTCGCGCGAGTCGACCCGATCGAGCGGAGAGCGCAGCTCGCCGCCGGGTGTCACGCTGTCGATCGGGTCATCGGGGTGCCCCGACCGGATCACGCTGCGGATCTCCGCCTCGATCGCGATCGCCTGCACGAGCGGCGCGACCTCGTTCGGCGCCAGGGCGACGACGACCTCCTGCACGGGCCTCGTCCTCGTGATCTGCCCCTGTGTGAGCGTGGAGACCGAGATCGGCATGGTCCGCGTCTTCACCGGCTCGACGAGCACGCCGTTCTGGACGATCACCTCCACGGTCGCCTGCTTGGTCCAGTTTGCGAAGCTCGGATCGAGCGCGATCGCATCGGCCGTCCGGATGCCGCCGAACGATTCGCTGCCGAGCTGCGACGCTTCGAGCGGCAGCGTCGCGACCAGATCGAAGCGATCGCCCGGGCGCAGCTCCTCGAGTCCGCTCACGTCGGAGATGTCGACGCGCAGCGCCCGCTTGCCCGGCGGCACGCCGCCGGCGATGCCCGGCGTGGTGCCGCGCGGCGCGAAGTCGCGCTCGGTGAAGGCCATGCCGGCCGACTTCTCGCGGCCGAGTATGCGGCCGACGATCTGCGTGAGATCGGTCAGCATCTCCTCGCGCACCGACTCCGGAGCCAGGAACACATAGGAAGGTCGGCCGGTACTCTCGTCGATGAGATCCGGCAACGCGATGCGCTGGTAGGGCGGAAGCGTGCGCGGCGCGATCGGGACTGCCACCGTATCGGCGGGCTGCTGGAACCCGGCCTCCGGCGCGGCGAACGGCGGCCAACCGAACGCGAACGCGGCGAGCCCGAGCGCTGCCGTCGCGGCCACCACGGCCAAGGCGCCGGCGCCGAGCCCTCCGAACCGGCGCCGCACCGGGGAGCGGCGACGCGTCGTAGCCGGCCTCAAAGGAAGAGCTCCCGGCGGGCGAGCGCCTCGCTGGAGAGCACGCGCCGGAACGGCAAGAGCTCTCGGCCGCGCGCGAGCTGTCGCCCCAGCCCCAGAGGCCCGCCGTGGGGACCGGCGCCCGGCGTCGCGTCGAGTACCGGCAAGGGCCCCTGGGTCTCGCGCGCCGCGAGCCCCGGACCGACGCCGGTACACGAGCGCGGCAGCACGTCGATCGGTTCCTGGAGCCCGCCGGCTCCCTCCCGGCCCGCGAGCAGCGAGGTCGCCTGGAAGGGGAAGTTCCAACGCAGCGCAACGAGGCCGCCCCGTTCGATCGGAAACGGATCCGCCGCGCCGGCGCCGCCGGCCGGCTCCACCACGACCGGCTCGATCACGTCCACACACTGAACGGCGTCATCGATCCGGATCGGCACCAGCACGCGCCAGCCGGTGGGGTTCTCGGGATCCGCGTCCGAGAAGAGCGCGCCCGGGTAGCGCAGCAGACAGGGACGGGAGTCCGGACACTCCTCGGTGCGGTCCCAGATCATCAGCGGCCAGAGCATCTGGTTGACGACGGGCAATCCACTGACGAACCGATCCAGCGCCGTGCCATCCCGGCAATCGACACCGACCTCTGTCAGCGTCGCGCAGGAGACCGCGAGCCAATCCGGGTCGAAAATGGTCTCTCGCGGCAGGGTCGGCGCGCCCTGCAGGGCCGCGCAGCGTGGATCCGCTCCCTCTACGACGTCGGAGCGGCGGCAGGCGAAGAGGTCTGCCAGCTCGACACCGGTCGCCGGGAGCGGCAGCAGCGCGAGTTCGCGAGCCGCGAAACTCGCGACGCGCTGGCCCTGCTGCAGCACGAAGAACGCCCGGCCGAAATCGAAGAGCGCGCCCAGCAGCAGGAACAGGATCATGGCGACGAGCGCGAACTCGATCAGGATCGCTCCGCCCTCGCCCCGCTTCACGACAACACCTCCGCGAGCAGCACCCCGGCGCCGATGGCCGGCGCATACGCAATCTCCCGCCGCCCGCGCAGGGCCGCCAGCGCGGCGAGCACGCCGCCGCCGAGGGCCGTATAGAGCAGCGCCGGCAGGATGGCCGGGAAGCCGAGGCAGGCCCCGAGCGCGGCAACCAGCTTCGCGTCCCCCCCGCCCCAGGCACCGAGCGCAAAGCCCGACACCCCGAGACCGGCGCCGAGCACGAAACCGGCGGCGATGGCCGGCCACGAGAGCGCCCCGAACGAGGCCGCCAGCACCGCAATGGCGAGCAAAACCAGCGGGCACGCGTCCGGAATCTGCCGATGGCGCAGGTCCGCGATCGTAGCCACTGCGAGCGTGGCGAGTACGAGTCCGAGCCAGAGGGGGGGGAGCATGAGAAACTCTCCTGCAAGCAGGAATGCCCCTGCCCCGCGCGCGGCGCGGAGCAGGGGCTCGGAACGACCGGACAGCCGAGAGCGGCTCTAGGGCTCGAGAATCAGGTTCCCGAGCTCCGGAACGCCCGCGTTGGTCTCGAGCCGCGAGGTGCCGTTGCCCGCGAGGATGTCCGGCACGGACAGGCCGATGCCGGTGGACGCCGCACCGGTGGCGTCCTCGCCGGGAACGGTGTCGGTCGTCTCGATCAGCTTGCCGCTGACGATCGGGTTGTTGTCGTCGCCGTGGGCGCCCGGAAGCACCGCGGCCATCGTGCCGATCAGGTCGGTGGCCTTGTGGCCGAGCACCGAGGTGCTGGCCGCCGTCATCAGCGCGATGCCGGCGACGAGCAGGCCGTACTCGACCATCGCCGCGCCGCGGCGATCCTGGAGCAGTCTGCGGATGAGTCTCATTCTTCGTCTCCTGTTCTCGTCTCGTCGCGGGGCGACGGTCGGCGCGCCGCGAATCGAGATTGGGGGGGCGGCTCGCGAGCCGGTCCTGGTTCGAGCCACCCGGTTCTTTGTTGCTCGGGTCCTGCAAGGGCGCGAGGAAGCGTCCGCTTTCCGACCGCACGACGCGGGCCAGAATGGACCTGCGCCGCCGATCGAGTCGCCGCCGGTTCCTCCCGGCCTCTCGTAGAAGAAGTGCCGATCTCGTTCCCCGAGTTCCCGGGCCGGCGGGAGTCCGCGCCGCGAGTGGCAGCGGCTCTCTCGGAGGCAGTCGGTCTTCACGGCGCCGCCGATGGAGCGGGAAGCAGTTCGAGGCCGTCGGGGAACTCCCAGAGCGCCACCCGGAAGTCCCGCTCGCGCAGGATCGACGGCGTGACGACCACCACGAGCTCGAGGTCTTCGTCGCGCTCTTCGAAGCTCTGCCCCAGCCAGCCGAGCCCTGGAATCCGGTGCAGCCAAGGCGTGAAGGCCCGCGCGTCGGAGATCTGCCGGGAGAGCAGCCCGCCGATCGCGAGCGCCTCACCGTCCGCGAGGCGTGCAGTCGTCCGCACGGAACGCGATTCGAATGCCGTGGTCGTCTGATCGGTCCCGGACGTCTCGCGAATCGAGGCCGTCAGCCGAGGGTCCGGCTGCACGACCTGCGGCACGAGATCGATCGTGATCATGTCGCCGGGTCCCACCAGCGGGCGGATCCCGAGCTGGACCCCGAACGAGACGAACTCGATCGACTCGAAGACCTGGTTGCCCGCCGACGCCACGACCGCGCTCGGCACCGGGAGTTCGCCGCCGACCTGCACCGTGGCGATCTCGCCCGAGAGCACCATCACGGTCGGGTTGGCGAGGCTGCGCGCGATCCCCTGCTCCGCGAGCAGTTCGAAGAGCAGGTCGATCGCGTAGCGAGCGCCCGCGATCTGGAACTGGTTCACGAGCCCGCCGCTCAGCAACGAGAGCGCATTCTGGAAGTCGATGCCGCTGCTCCCGCCGAGCCGCGGGGCCTGTCCTCCTTGCGTGCGGGCACCGGCGATCGTGGGCAGTAGAGACCCCTGATCGATATTGCCGAAGATGATTTCGCCGTTGGGCTCCCAGCTTCGGAGGCGCGTTCGGTTCACTTCGTACAAGCGCACGTTGACCCGCACCTGCGGAAGATCTTCGACCGTCACGAACGAGAGCAATCGGCCGCCGAGCAGCTCGAGCGCCGTTGCACGCGCGACGTTCTCGCGGATTCGGTTGCTGAGGTCCCCGGTCTCGATCTCGAAGGTGGTGCTCCCGCCTCCGATGCCGCCGAGGGAGCCCGTGTTCTGCGTTCCCGCGCCCCGCGAGCTGCTGAGTAGCCCGCCCCCTTCGTCGCCGAGCACGCGCACGCTCCGAGCGAGGTCTGCGCTGGTCTCGCCGAGCAGGCGGGCCGCGACGCTCAGCGCCCTGGTCAGGTCGGACTGCGTCGGCACGCGACCCTCGAGCACGAAGCTGTCGGCATCGGACGGGAGATCCCCGCGCACGAGCCGCCGAACGCGGAGATGGGGCCCGCCGACGCGCCGGACCGCGGCCTCGAGGCGCCGTTCCAGCGTCTCCGGAAGCTGGCGCACGCGGATCAGATTGATCACGGCCGCGCGGGTGCCGCGTCCGAGCTCGCCGGGCCGTTGGATGCCTGGGGACGCCGGGTCGGCCGCGGCGGCCGGATCGCCGTCGACCCCGCTCTCCGGGGCCGGAGACGGAGACAGCAACGGGGCTTCGCTGCCCCGCAGCGCGGCGCCACCCGCCTCCAGGTACGAGCGCGCCGCCGACTCCGCCGCAACCGAGTAGCTCGCGTCCGGCACCTCGCCGCGCAGGATCACCGCATCGCGGTCGGGCGCCGCCTGGACCCGCAGCGTCGCATAGATGTCGAGCAAGGCGTCCTGGAGGACCGAGAGATCCCGCTGGACCAGGATCAGGTACTGCCGCACGGCGCCATTCGTGAACCAGACCGTCACACTCGACTGGCCGACGTCGCGGCCGAGGATCAGGACCTCGCGGTTGCTGATCAGCTCGACGTCGAGGACGCGGTCGTCCCCGAGCGCGACGCGCTGCACGTCGTCCGGAACCACGAGACGGGCGTGCGTCCCGCTCGTGATCGTCCGCCGGGCGACCCCTTCGTCGACGTCGGCCTGACCCGCTGCGGAAGGCGCCAGCGCCGGCGCGAGGCCGATCGACACGAAACAGCCCACGAGCAGTGGAGCGGCGAGGCGTCGGATCCCGGAGGCGGTCATCCGCACGCCGCGACCGATACGGCCTGACGAGCGATTCCGGCTCGGACGTGCGCCCGCGCGCGGTGGAGCCGCGAGCGTACGGTCCCGACCGGTAGCTCGAGCGCCTCGGCGATCTCCTGATACTCGAGCCCCTCGAGATCGCGCAGCAGAAACACCGCGCGGTACTCCGGAGACATCGCCTCGACGAGTCGATCGATGCAGGCGAGCAGCTCCCGCGTCTCGAGTTCCCGTTCCGGATCGCAGAGCGTGCACGCAACGACGGCTTCTCCGCCCTCTTCCTCCCACCGGATGCGGCGCTGCCGCGTGCGGCGGGCGTGCAGACTGCGATGCACCACGGCGCGAACCAGCCACGGGCGCAGGTGCGCCGGGATCGATCCCATGCGCCAGAGCGCGATCAGCGCTTCCTGCACCGCGTCGGCGGCCGCATCGTCGTCTCCGAGGATCCGGCGTGCCGTGGCGCGGACGGCGGGAAGCAGGGGACGGATCCGGGCTTCGGTGTCGGGATCGATCGGACTCGGAAGAGCGGCGCATGTCACTCCGCCGGGGGCGGCGGGACCGCCCGAAAGTTCGGATTCTCTTCTCATGGGTCGCTCCACGGATGGCTGATCACTGGGACCGAGGCACGCGACATGCGGCTTCGGAAACCGGGCGTGGGCGCGGCAGGCGCCGGCCGGGCAGCGGATCAGCCGATCGGTGGAGCGCGAGGGCTTTCGCACGCGAGCGGGTCGAGCCCGATCGCAAGGGAGATCACGGGCGGCGCGAGAAGGCTCCCTTCGAAGAGAGGCAAGCCGGAGGCCTGCGCCGAGGAGGCGTGAAGCGCGCCGCGCTGCGTCGTGAGTGAGTGACAGATCGCGCAGCGGTGGGCATCCCCCTCGTCGGGAGCGTCGCTCGGGGCAGAGCTGGCGTCCGCAGCGTTGGCGCGATGCGCGTCGACGTGATCGAAGGCGTGCTGGAGGGCAAACGCCGGCGTCAGCAGCGGCGCGGCGCCGAGCAGCCCGAGCAGCAGGATTCTGGCCACCCCTCGAGCGCGTCGGAAGTACACGATGCGTGTACGAGTGGCGCTGCGCGAATTTTCGTGAGGACGCGGGTGCATCGTCGATTCCGTCGTGGGCTCCCGAAGGAAGTAGCAGCCGATGCGCGCTCGTGCCCGCTCTCGCGATCCACGGAAGCTCATCGATCAGTCGCGCCGCAAGCGGCGTGGTCGGGCGGTGATTCTCTCGGCGACACAGGTTTCAGGTTGATCAAAAGAGGGGTGCCGGCCGCGCGATCGGAGTTCCCTCGACCTTCTCGTTGACCTGCTCGTTGGGCTGGGGGGTGGCGGGCGAGACCCGAAGCCACACGCGTCCCGAGCCCAGAGGGATGGCGCCAACCGGGAACGACGCCTGCGGGGGGCCCCGCGCGAGCAATCGCGCGAGTCGACGTCATCCGGCCGCGCGGCTAGGTTGCCCAAGGATTAGGCAGCCACGTCGTTTTCCGCCGGCGAAAGAGAGAGGCGATCCGCCGTGTCGACAGACCTCCGCAGCGTGCTCGACGCCCTGCTCGACGGGGTCGTCGTCGTCGACGACGAGGGCGGCATCCGCCAACTCAATGCGGAAGCGTGCCGGATTCTCGGCACCTCGTCGGAGACGGCGTGGGGTCGGCCCGTCGAGCGCGTGCCGGGCAGCGAGTGCTTCGCGAAGGGGGTGCGCGCGGTGCTCGCCGAGGGCGCGTCGCTCGTCGAGCACGAAGTCGTACTGCCGCGCCGCTTCGAGAGCGACCTGGTCGTGGACGTCGCGGTCTCTCCGCTGCTCGACGACGCGGGCCGCCGCAAGGGCGCCGTCGTGCTGCTGCGCGACCGCACGCTCGGCACCGCGCTGCGCACCGCGCTCGCCGAACGCGCGCAGTCCGCGGTGCTCGGCTCGATGGCGGCCGGCATCGCGCACGAGGTGCGCAACCCGCTCGCCGGCATCCGCGGCGCGGCCGAGCTGCTGGGCGCGCGCGCGGCCGGCGACCGCGATCGCCAGGCGGCGCAGTTGATCGTCCGCGAGGTCGACCGGATCGCCGCGCTGCTCGACGACTTCATGGTGTTCTCGCGCGGCGATCTCCTGCGGCTCGCGCCGCTGAACCTGCACCGCGTGCTCGACGACGTGCTGGACGTGCTGGCGACGGATCCCGTCGGCGCGCGCGTCGCGGTGGTGCGCAGCTTCGACCCGTCGATTCCCGACCTGCTCGCCGACGGCGACCGCCTGATGCAGCTGTTTCTGAACCTCGGCCGCAACGCGCTCGAAGCGATGGAGGGCAAAGCCGGAACATTGCAGATCCAGACCCGCCTGCGCCTCGATCACCGCATCGACGTCGACGGCGAGCGCGTCGCCAGCGTCGCCGTCGAGATCGAGGACG
>CAYOHN010000134.1:0-9213 GCA_964403735.1 uncultured Spirochaetales bacterium
GGAGTTCGAATCGCTCCGCGCCCAGATGGCCGAACTGGACTCCGAGCGCGATCGGGTTCCTTCGTCGCGCGGTCGCCGGCATGACCGACTCGAAGAGCAGGCAGAGCAACTGGCGCGTCAGCTCGGAGCGCTGGACGCCGAAGCCGATCAGGCGCAGGTTCCGCAAAGCTGGCGCCGCTGAAAGCCGAGAATCGGCTCCGAAGGTAGTTGGATTCCCAAAACCGGACGCCGAACGGCTCGTGCTCGGCCCGCGTTGGCTCGAAAGCTTCTACCAGGCGCTCTGCCGATGGCATCGATCTTGCGACACCCGCTGCGCGGAACACGCCGGCGAAGGAGTGGCAGGACATGCGCAACGGGAGTGGCGAAGCGGGTGCGGGCGGCGGTGGAAACGGCACGTCCGAACGCCGGGCACGGGAGCGGATCGCGCGAGATCTCGCGCGACTCGGCGTCGACGAAGCCGTGTGCGCCGAGCTGGCGCGCCGCCTCGAACCCCTGGTCCGGGTGCTTTCGAAGGAGGCTTATGGGATCGCGCTCGCCGGGATCTCGGTGACCCATCGCGTGCACCGGGAACGCGAAGGTGCCTGGCAGCGCAGCGTTCGCGGCCTCTCGGATCTCCAGCGACTGCTGGACGGGTTCGCCGATGAGCTCCGCAAAGTCGACGACGTCCTGGGGACGCTGACCGCGGAGCTGAAGCGCATCGACGCGGTCACGCGGCCGACCGCGGGGAGGCCGCGCCGAGTGGTGCACTGAACCCGCCGGGAGATCGAGATCGCGGCCGCGACCCAGCGGGACGCGGGTCTGCTACACATCCTTTGCCCCGCGGTCCTGCGCAGGTTTCCGATCGCATTCCTCCTCGCGCTCCTCGCCGCCCAAGGCCTCGCCATCGCTGCGGCCGATGCGGGCTGGTTCGTCGCGCCGATCGCGCTGCGCGCCGCCATCGGCGCGAGCCTCGGCGCGGTCGCAGTCCGCGGACGCGTCGGGCGCCGTGTTTGCGCGTGCGTTGCACTCGGCGCGGCGTCCGGCTTCGGGATGGCGACGAATCTCGAGGATGCGGCGAGGGGGCCCTCGCGGGTCATCGAAGCGACGATCGAGGCGGACGTCGGCTCGGTGTTCGCACAGCCGGATCGCGTCCTCCTCGATCTCTCCTCCATCCGTCCGGTCGGGTCGTCCGAGCTTCCGCCGCCTCCGCGCTTGCTGCTCACGATCCGATCCGGTCGCGACGGCGCGTTGCCCCCGTTCCGCGCGTTGGTTCCCGGGGACCGCGTCCGTGCGCGCGTCCGGATCCGCCCGTACGAGGCACGCGCCAACCCGGGCACCCCGGATCTGGAGCGGCGAGCCGCCCGCCGCGGGATCGGCGCGCGCGCGACGCTCGTGCACGAAGATCTGCTGGTGCGGCGACCTGACGCCGACGGCTGGCGGCCACTCGAGCCGATCCATCGATTGCGGAGCCGCGCGTCGCAGCGACTGGCGCACGAGGGTCCGGGCGGAGGCCTCGTGCGCGCACTGGCACTCGGCGACCGCGGAGGTCTGCCCGCCGAACGCCGAGACGCGTTTCAGCGTCTCGGCGTTTCCCACCTGCTCGCGGTGTCGGGACTCCACCTCGCGCTGGCGTCGGCACTCGCGTACCGCGTGATCGCATCGGTGCTGTTGCGATCGGGAGCGTCCGCGCTGCGCGTCGACCCTCGCGGCGCCGCAGTGCTGGCGGCGGCGGTGGTTGCCGCTGGCTACGCACTGCTCGCCGGCTTCGGCGTTCCGGTTCGCCGCGCGCTCGTCGTGCTGCTCGGCCTCGCCGCGTCGCTGGCGATGCGTCGACCCACGCGCCGCGCTGCGCCGCTCGCGGCCGCTGCAATCCTGATTCTGGCCTTCGAGCCGGCGGCGTGGTTCGAGATCGGCGCGTGGCTCTCGTTCGCGGCGAGCGCCGGGCTCGTGTGGGTGGCGCGGAGCCCCGGATCGGAGCAGGAGGACGGCTCTTCGGTCCTCACGCGCGCGCGGCGATCCCTCGCCGAGATGGCGGGCACGACGGCTGCGGCGAGCGCCGTGACGGCGCCGATCGCCGCCGGCACGCTGGGACTCGGCGCGCCGGGCTACGGCATGCTGGCGAACCTCGTCGCGATTCCGTGGACCGCGCTGGTGCTCCTGCCGGCGTCGATCGCCACGGCGCTGGTCGCAGGGATCGCACCGACGAGCGGGCTGACCGCCGTCCTGTGTGCGGGGGTCGCCGGGATCAGCGCGCGGACCCTCGATGCCCTGTCCGCCTTTGCGGCGCACGCGCCCGTGCTGCCGGCGTCGCCGGTCAGCCCGGGGGCGATCGCTGCGGCCTCTGCCGTCGCCTGGCTCGCGATTCGCGCCCGGTCACTCGGCGCGCGTGTCGCGGCATCCCTCGCGGTCGTCGGCCTCCTCGCCGTGGCCCCGCCGCCGAGGATCGACCCGGCGCCCCCCCGCGTCGTTGCCCTCGACGTCGGGCAGGGAGACGCGATCCTCGTGCAAGGCCGGACGGGATCGTTGTTGGTCGACGCGGGCGTCGCCATACCGGGCGGTGCCGATCTCGGTGCCTCGGTCGTCGTGCCGGCGCTGCGTGCGCTCGGCATCGACCGGCTCGATCTGCTGGTCGCGAGCCATGCGGATCTCGACCACCGCGGCGGACTGCCGGCCGTGCTGCGCGCGGTTCCGGTCGGGCGCCTGTGGCTGCCGCATGGCGGTGTCGACGATCCGGCCTTTGCGGATGTCGTAGCCGCGGCGCGGGCTGCCGCGGTACCGGTGGAGGAGCAGGGCGCCGGAGGCGCGGTGCTGCACGCGGGGGACCTGCGCATCGCGCCGCTCTGGCCGCCGCCCGGCGATCGGGACGGCTCGCGCAACGACAGGTCGCTGACCCTTCGGATCGACGTCGCGGGACGTTCCGTCCTCCTGCCCGGGGACCTCGAGGCGGCGGGCGAGGCCCGCCTGCTCGCGGCGGGCGCACCGCTGCGCGCCGACGTGCTGAAGCTCGCCCATCACGGCAGCCGCACGTCCTCGACGGCGGCGTGGCTCGCTGCTGTAGACGGCGCCGTGGCCGTCGCCTCCGCACCGCGTCTCGGACGCTTCGGCATGCCGCATACCGAGGTGGTCGAGCGCGCGGCCGCCGGGGGCTACGCACTCTGGTGGACCGGTCGGCACGGGGCGATTCTGATCGGCCTCGAGCCGGTGGTGTTCGTGCGCGGGTGGCGGTGACCAGGGAGACGTGTCGTGCAGCGGCTCGTCGACTGCTCGGGGGACCGCGCCATCGCCTCCCGATCGCTGCTCCGCGCCTACCGCCTGCTACGGATCGCGTGCAACACCGACGGGACGTCGTTTCGGCACTCGGCCGAGATCCACGTGATGCCGAGCTCGTCGACGGCGCAGACGATTTGAAAGAGCGCGGCGACGCGGAACGGCCACGCGACGTCGAACAGCAATAGCAGCGGGACTGCGATGCCCATCGCGACGGCGCCGAGCTTCACCGACCACGTGTGATAGCCGGGCACGGCCCGGTACTTGACGTAGGCGATCGCCGTGGGCAGCAACATGCACGCGATCGCCACGGCGACGTACCCCGCCTCGCGACGGATGATCTCCGGCCACAGCCACCAGGCGGCGAGCGGCAGCGCGGCCCACAGCGCGAAGTCGCCCCACTGGTCGAGCCGAGCGCCAAACGGGGTCTCCTGTCCGAGCCGCCGCGCGAGCGGGCCGTCGAGGGCATCGGACAGGAGGCCGAGCGCGAACAGCACGAGGAACGCCGTCACGGCTCCTCGCGCCGCGAGCAACAGGAGGACCGGCACGCATGCGATCCGGAACGCGCTCAGCAGGTTGGGGGCGTTGAGCCGCGCGTCAGGCAACATCGGCGCCGTCGCGGCCGCGATGTTGCCGCCGGTGGGCGCGCAGCAACAGGACACCCGGGATCGAGAGCGCGAGCGCTTGTGCGAGACCCATCGGCCAGCCCTGTCCGTTGGGACTGGCCTCGCTCCAGACGAGGTGCGAGAACGCGACGTAGAACGCGTAGCCGGCGGCGGCGGGTAGGATCCAGGATCGCTGGGTCCAGAATGCCCACGCGCCGAGGGCGAACACTGCCCAGTGGAGGGGCGCGGTATACAGCGCCGCCGCGCCGCGCAGCTCGAAGCCGAACCAGACTTCGACGTCGCGGGTCGCGGGAAAGAAGAGGTCACGGGGGACCAGGAAGACGACGGTCGCGACGCAGAAGAGCGACAGCGCGGTCATCCACCGCGGGCGGGGACGAGTCGGGGGAGCGGATCGGGTCATGGGCCTCGTGGGGTGGCGGCTGGGCACCGGCACGCCGGAGCGTACCACGGCTAAACGCGAGACCGCGGCGTCAGGAGTCGGCGCGGCCCGGAACCAACACCGACTCGGCGCCAGCCCGTCGTGAGAGCGGGAACACTTCGGGTGCGTCGGGGAGCGTCTCGAGATACAGCGAACGGCTCGGGAACGCGAAGCCGGCGCCGGCGCCTTCGACGATCTCCTTGATCTGGTAGGCGAGCCGCTCCTTGATCTCGAGCCATTCGCCCCACACGGTCGTGCGGGTGAACGCGTAGAGCAGGATGTCGATCGAGCTGTCGTTGAACGAGTCGATCCGGACGAAGGTGGAGACTTCGGACGGATCCGCGAACTCGTCGCTGTCGAGGATGTAGCGCTCGATGCCGTCGCGGATCTCGCGCAGTTGTTCGAGGCTGGTGCGATACTCGACGCCGAGAATCCAGCGGATTCGGCGGTGCGTCATGCGCGAGAAGTTCGTCACCGCGCCGTCCGAGAGCTGGGCGTTCGGGACGAAGACGGGAGCCTTGTCGAAGCGACGGACCGTCGTCGTTCGAAACCCGATCTGCTCGACGGTACCCTCGACGAGGCCGTCCACACAGATCCAGTCGCCCGGCTGGAACCTGCGCTCGCCGATGACGAAGAGACCTGCGATCAGGTTCTTGAACAGATCCTGGGCTCCGAGTGCAACCGCGACGCCAAAGAGACCGAGCCCGGCGATGATCGGGGCCACCGCGATCCCCCACATCTCGAGAATGGTCGCGGCGCCGAGCGCTGCGAACGCGATCCGCGCGGCTTTCTGGATCCACTCGACCATCGGAGCGGTCAGGATCCCGCGTGCTTGCATCAACACCTGGCCGACCGGATCGACGAGTCGGTAGAAGCCCCAGAACAGCGTGAACGCGATGAGCGAGCGGTTCAATGTCTCGAAGAAGGCCTCTGCGTCGCTCTCGACGTCGAGAACGCTCACGGAGAAGAAGATCCCCATGACGACCGGAACGAAGCGGATCGGAGGTTCGAGAGCGGCGAGCATGCGCTCGTCGAGCCTCGTGGCCGTGCGAGCGGCCGCCCGCTTGCAGGCGGCGAGAACGAAGCGCGTCAGCAGGTTCCGGAACAACAGGAACAGGACCAGGATGAGCAGCGCCAGCAGCGTCTCGCTTACCTGGATCCCGAAGACCCCGTTCTCCCAGACGTCGCGGACCAGGTCGACGAAGTCGCGTAGCGATGCGATATCCATGAGGCGAGAAGCGTCCTCTCCGTGGCGGGTCATCGACGCGCGGCGAACTCCGGCGTCAGGGACGAAGACATGCGCGCGAACCATGGATTGCGCCGAAGACAATCCACTTCGCCACCGCAACCTGTTTCGCTCGACGTCGACGCAGGCCACCGGGGCCGCCCCGATGAAGCCGCAGCGATGAGCTGGGAAGCACGAGTGCGGCGTGGCGCGCCGCCGGACGGGACCCTAGCGCGTGCACGTCACCCTTCCACCAGCGCTGGGTGTCGGAGCGCGCCCGCTCAGTACAGCCCGAGGATGCGTCCCGCGAGCAGCAGGATGGCCGCGATCATCACCGGGCGGAGCAGGCGTTCACCGCCGGCGACGGCGAGGCGCGCGCCGACCCAGCCGCCGGCGATGAAACCGCACGCGAGGACGGCGGCGGGGAGCCAGGCGACCTGACCGGCGAGGACGAAGACCGGCAGCGCGAAGGCCGTGAGTACGACGTTCACGGCGACCTTGATGCTGTTGGCCCGGACCAGGTCGACCCCTGCGTGGCTGAGCGCGCCGACCAACAGCAACCCGACGCCGGCCTGGATCGCGCCGCCGTAGACGCCGATCCCGAAGAACGCCGCGAAGCGCAGCCAGCGCGGCCAGGGGCGGCTCGGCCGCGACGGATCGGATCGGCGGCTGCGCAGCATCGGGACGAGGTTCAACAGCATGACGACGCCGAAGGTCCTCTCGAACGCGGCGTCGTCGATCCGCGCGATCGTCACGGCGCCGATCAGCGAGCCGAAGCAGACCGGGACGAGCACCTGCGCAGCGCCTTCGAGTCCGGACACACCGCGCTTGCGGAACTGCCATGCCGCGGTGAGGTTCTGCAGCAGGATGCCCACGCGGTTGGTGCCGTTTGCGACGGTGCCAGGAAGGCCGAAGAGGACCAGCAGCGGCACGCTGATCAGCGAGCCGCCGCCCGCCATGGTGTTGACGACCCCGGCGGCGATCCCGCCTGCGATCAGGATCGCGGCCTGTTCGAGCGTCACCGGTCCTCCTCGCCGAGCGGGCGCGGATCGTAGCGGGTCGCCCCGAAGCCGCGCCCGGCCCCGCGAGCGCCTGCCTCTCCGCTAGAGTCTCGCGATGGCGTCGAACCCGTCGTCCGAAGCTCCGGCCACCGCCGCCCCGCCGCCCGACGTCATCGACGTACGCCCGGACGAGCGTTTCGACGAGGCCCGCCTCGCCGAACACCTGCGCGGCCGGCTCGCGGGGAGCGATGGTACGCTGCGCGTGCGCCAGTTCGGCGGGGGACACGCGAACCTGACGTATCTGCTTCGCTACGGGGACGGGCCCGGCGCCGTCGAGTACGTCCTGCGCCGGCCGCCGCTCGGGCCGGTGGCGCCCGGGGCACACGATATGGAGCGCGAGTACCGCGTGCTCTCGCGCCTTTGGCAGGCCTTCCCCCTGGCCCCGCGTGCATTCCATTTCTGCGCCGATGCCGACGTCATCGGGGCTCCTTTCTTCGTGATGGAGCGCCGGCACGGCGTCGTCGTGCGCGGCGGCATCCCGGAGGCGTTCGGCGGTGGCGCCGACGAAACCGCCAATCGCAAGCTGTCGCAGGTGGTCGTGGACGTGCTCGCAGAGTTCCATGCGGTCGACCCGGCTGGGGCCGGACTCGGCGAGTTGGGCCGCCCGGAGGGATTCCTCGAGCGACAGGTGAAGGGCTGGAGCGAACGCTGGGAACGTTCGAAGGTGGAGCCGTTCCCACTCGCCGACGAGCTCCAGCGCTGGCTGCTGGACAATCTTCCGGCTTCACCGCCAGCCACGTTGCTGCACAACGACTGGCGGCTCGACAACATGGCTGTCGCATCGGAAGATCCGGGACGCTGCGTCGCCGTCTACGACTGGGATATGTGTACGCGCGGGGATCCGCTGGCCGACCTCGGCACGGTGCTCGCCGTCTGGTACGACCCGGACGAGGTCCCGTCGACGTTGAATCCGATGCCGACGTTGACGCCGGGCTTCTTGCGCCGTGCGCAGGCAGCCGCGCGTTACGGCGAGCGCAGCGGTTGCTCGCTCGACAGGCTCGAGTACTACCTCGTGTTCGGGACCTTCAAAATGGCCGTGGTCCTGCAGCAGATCTATGCGCGCTTCCATCGCGGACAGACGCAAGATCAGCGCTTCGCCGGCATGGGGGAGGGCGCGAAGGCGCTGTTCCGGTTGGCGGCGGGGCGGCGGGCATGACGGCCGAGAACGATACGAAAGGGAGAAGGACGCATGTCGGACTATGAGTTCCCCGTCGAGCGGACCGGCATCCTGAATTTCGCCGCCGCGCTCGGGGAGACGAACCGCATCTACTGGGACGAGGACTATGCGAAGACGACACCCGCCGGCGGTGTCATCGCGCCGCCCACGTTCGCGGTCTCGTCGGCGTTGTGGAATCCGAGCTATGCGCTGCGCGGGATCCGACAGATTCCCGCGCGCCCGGAGCCGCCGGCGGACGACGGCGCGAAGAACTCGAGTCGCGGCGATTCCTCGCGCCTGCTGCACGGTGAGCAGCGCTTCGAGTACCACCAGCCGCTGCGCCCCGGCATGCGGCTCACCGTCACCACCCGAGCCGGCCGGAGCTGGCAGAAGGAGGGCAAGCGCGGCGGCACGCTTCGCTTCAGCGAGTCGGTCACGGAGTTCCACGACGAGCGCGGCAACCTCGTGATGACCGCAACGGGCGTCAGCATCGTCACGGAAAAAGCAGTGGGAGGATGATTGCAGTGCAGGGGAACCAGAAGCTGAGCGCCGCCGACCTCGCCGTGGGCGCGAGTCGCGAGCAGATCGTCGTGGAGAACCTCTCGCGGACCCAGATCGTCATGTACGCCGGCGCGTCGGGCGACTTCAACCCGATCCACCACGACGAAGTTTTTGCGACCAGGAGCGCCGGCGTGCCGTCCGTCTTCGCACACGGGATGCTGACGATGGGGCTCACCGGCACGTTGCTCACGGACTGGCTCGGCGACGGCGTGCTGCGTGCCTTCGGCGTGCGCTTCGTCCGTCAGGTCTGGCCGGGCGACACACTGACGGCCAAAGGCACCGTCCGCTCGATCACTCCGGATGGCCGCGTGGAGATCGAGCTGGTCACGACCAATCAGCGCGGTGAGCCGGTGGTCGCCGGCGATGCGGTCGCGCAGCTCCCGGTCTCGAGCGCCCTATCGTCGAATGCCGAATGACCAGACTCCCCGAGTCGACCGACGAGCAGACCTCCGGGCGTATCCGCCAGGGCATCGACCCGTACGTTCCGGCGATTGGCGCGATGATCGACGAGGTCATCGACCCGCGGCAGACACACGCCTGGGTGGCGCGTGCACTCGAGCGCTTCGCCGACAAGCGAGTGGAGCAGCCGTGGCGCAAGCGCGGCATCCTGGCGGAGTGAAACGCGGGAGTGCTGGGCCGCGCGGGTCCGGCGCTCTGCTGGCAGGGCTGCTCTTCCTCGCGGGATGTGTAGAACCCCGGGCGACCGCCATCGATGCTCGCTTTCCGGCGCTGCGAGACATCCCGAGTCATCGCCTCGCCGATGCGCATCCGTTCGTACTGCCGTCGGCGTCTCGCGTGACGTTGTTCTTCTGCCGTTGGCCGCGCGATACACCGCTTGCGGTCTCGCAGCCACTCGATGCCAGTCCCGACGAACGCGCCGCCATCGAGTGGCTCGGCAAGTGGAAGAAGGGTGGGAGCTT
>CAYOHN010000135.1:0-2988 GCA_964403735.1 uncultured Spirochaetales bacterium
GGGCCGCGTGACGCCGGAGACCCCGGCGGACCTGGCGCCGGAGCGCGTGCGCGAGAAGGTCGGCTGGGTTCGCGACGCGGCGCTGTCGGCCGGGCGGGACCCCGATGCGATCGAGCTGCAGTCGCTGGTGTTCGTGACGGCGTTGACGGACGAGCCGCGCAGACTGCGCGAGGCGCTGGCGCGTTCGAGCGGGATGACGCCGGAGCAGGTGGCCGACTGTCCGCTGTTCCTGACCGGTCCGGCCTCCGAGATCTGCGATCGCCTCGAGACGCGACGGGAGCAGACCGGGATCAGCTACATCGTGATCCAGGGCCGCGATCCCGAGGTGACGGAGCGCTTTGCCGCCGAGATCGTCGCGAAGCTGGCGGCGCGCTGAAGCCCTCCCGCCGACGTGCGACTCAGAACTCGCCGAGCGGGCGGGTGAACGTCGACAAGGTCTGGTCGGCGAGCGTCTCGATGGTGTCGTCGGTGATCGACGCCGGCGCCTGGAACGGTAGCGTGACGAGCGACAACCCGGCGCCCGCGACGAGCCCCACCGCCATCGCCGGTCGCACGACCAGCAGATCGAAGGCTGCCGCGGGTGCGCGCCACCGGTCCGACGGGACGGGCTCCGCGACACCGGGAGGCGGCGGATAGACGTAGCGATCGCCGGGGATCGCACGGTCGGAGGGCAGTTCGTCGGGCGGAAGCGCCTGCGCGGGCGCCGAGAGCAGCCCGGCGATGGCGAGCGCGGCCAGCAGGCATCGCATCCGGCCGCTGGATGCGGCAGGGTCGAGGCGCGCAGCAAGACATCGCTTCTTCATCGAGTTCCCTCCCGGTGTGCAGGAGGGAGTCTACGCCGGCTCCGCGACTCCGCTAGCCGTTCGCCGAGCAGTGGGCCCGATGTCCGGTCAGCGGCTCCCGAGACGCGCGAAGATGGCGGCTGCGCGGTCGGCGCCGTCGCTGACGTCCGCGGACAGGCCGGCCTTGGCCAACGCCTCGCCGATGCGTTGGCAGACGCCGGCGGCATCCTCCACGCCGCGTCGCTGCAACTCGTCGGGCATCACGCTCTTCAGCACCACCAGCATCTGCCGGCTGTCGACGGCCGCGGGGTCGAGACCGGCGGACTTCAGCGCAAGACGCACGGTGCCGCGCGCGGCGAGTTTGTCGAGCGAGGTGCTGTGTTCGAGTCGCTCGGCGGTGAAGTCGAAGACCGACGGATCGGCCGCCATCACAGACTCCCGCCGCGCGTTGCCGGGGCGGTGAAGCGCCGCCGGTAGGCAGCCGGCGGGAAGAACGCGAGCGCGATCGCGATGGCCGCGATCAAGCCGAGTCCCGACGAGACGAGGCGATATCCGTCGTCGAGCACCTGACCGACGAGAAGGCGCGCCGCGAGACCGTGCAGCGTCATGAGACAGGCGGCGCACGAGCCCACTCCCCACATGAGGACCCGATTCGTGACTTCGGGCTCTGCCAGGCCGAGCGCGAGTCGTTTGCGCAGTTGGCGGTGGAGCGAGAAGCTCTCGAACGCATTCCACCCGAACGTGAGCGATCCCAGCGATGCGCCTGTCCAGAAGGAGACGTCGCGCAGCCCTCCCGGCCCGCTGTCCGTACTGAGGAAGGACACCAGGCTGGCGGCGACCAGCACCGCTGTGCCGGCTGCGATCGGCACCAGCGGCCAGCGCGTGGCGGGCCGGTAGATTCGCCAGGCCCCGAGAGCCAGGGCGACGTAGCCGGCGAACAACGTCGTCGTTCCGACCGACGCGGAGAGCCGAGCGAGCGTCGGACTCTCCATTGCGAACAGGAATCCGGCAGCGGTCAGCAGTGGGAAGGCGATCGCGCCCGAGAGCACGAAGGCGAGACCCATGGCGAGTTCCGGGGCCTGCCGCGTGCGTCTCGCCAGCGCGAGCAAGCGAATCCCGACGACGGCGCTGACCAGCCCGAAGGCCGCGACGCCGAGTAATCCCAAGATCGTCATGAGCCGTTCGCCTCCGAGACCCCGGACCTTCATCGGCCGTTGGTTCCACCCCTTGAGCGGCGCGTCTCGCCCCGTGCGTCTGGATCGGCGCGTCTCGAGCGGTGCGCCTCGAGGGGCGCGCCGACGTGCGTCGCTCGGTTGCCGACAGCAGGACCCGGTGCGACCGTGCCTTCATGTGGCTCGGGATCGATCTCGGGACGTCTGCGGTCAAGGTGGCGTTGCTCGACGCGCAAGACCGTGTGGTCGGACACGCGAGCGCGCCGGTTCCGGAATCGCGACCCCGGCCGCTTTGGAGCGAGCAGGATCCCGAGGACTGGTGGACGGCTGCCGAACGTGCGATCCGCGCGCTGCGCGGGGACGCGGGTTCGGCCTGGAACGCCGTCGCCGGGATCGGTCTCTCCGGCCAGATGCACGGCGCGACGTTGCTCGACGCCGCGGATCGCATCGTGCGTCCGGCGATCCTGTGGAACGACGGCCGCAGCCAGGCCGAGTGCGCCGAACTCGAGCGGCGGGAACCCCGCAGCCGGGAGATCACCGGCAACCTGGCGATGCCGGGCTTCACGGCCCCCAAGCTGCTTTGGGTCCGCGCTCACGAACCCTCCTGCTTCGCGGATACGCGGCGCGTCTTGCTCCCGAAGGACTGGCTGCGCTTGCGCATGACCGGCGACGCGGCGACGGACGTCTCCGATGCCTCCGGCACGCTCTGGCTCGACGTCGCACAGCGGTGTTGGTCGCCGGCGATGCTGGCCGCTTGCGGACTCGACGAACGCGCAATGCCGCAGCTCTATGAAGGGCCGGACGCCACCGGCCGCCTGCGCGCCGAGGTCGCGGCGGCGTGGGGACTGCCGCGCGTTCCGGTCGCGGCCGGCGGCGGCGATCAGGCGGCCGGCGCCGTCGGCGTCGGCGTGGTCCGGTCGGGCGACGCCTCCCTCGCGCTCGGAACGTCGGGCGTGCTGTTCGCCGCCGGCGATCGCTTCCGGCCCAACCCAAAGCGCGCCGTACACGCGTTCTGCCACGCGGTACCGGGCACC
>CAYOHN010000135.1:2998-9036 GCA_964403735.1 uncultured Spirochaetales bacterium
TCAGATGTCGGTGCTGCTCTCGGCGGCGAGTTGCCTGCGCTGGGTGACACGGCTGGTCGGCGCTCGCGACGAGGCGGCGTTGCTCGGCGAGATCGAAGCGTCCCCCGGGCGCCCCGGGTCGCTGCTGTTCCTCCCGTATCTGTCCGGGGAGCGCACGCCCCACAACGACCCGAACGCCCAGGGCGTGTTCTTCGGCTTGCAGCACGACACCGATCGCGCCGCGCTCGGTCGCGCGGTGCTCGAAGGCGTCGCGTTTGCGTTCGCCGACGCGCAGCAAGTGCTCCTCGAAGCCGGCGCCGAGCTGCGCGACGTGACGCTGATCGGCGGCGGCGCGCGGAGCCTGCTGTGGGCGCGGATCCTGGCGTCGGTCTTGGACCGGCCGTTGGTCCAGCGGACCGGCGGCGAGATCGGACCGGCCCTCGGTGCCGCGCGCCTCGCGCGCCTGTGCACCACCGGCGCGCGCGCGGCGGAGGAGTGTCCGCCGCCGCCCGCGGAGCGCGTCGTGGAGCCGGATCCCGCGCTGGCGGCCGCCTATCGCGCGCCGCTCGCCCGCTGGCGCACACTGTATGTTCGGAATCGCGATCTGTTTGCGACCGCGAGTTCCCCGACAGGAGAAGTCCAATGAGCCGCCCCTGGTTTCCCGACGTCGAACCGATCCGCTTCGTGGGCCCCGCCAGCGATGCCGCGCTCGGCTTCCGCTGGTACGACCCGGCGCGCGTCGTGTGCGGCCGGCCGATGGAAGGCCAGCTCCGTTTCGCCGTCTGCTTCTGGCACAGCTTCTGTTGGGAGGGGAGCGACGTCTTCGGCGCCGCGAGCTTCCCGCGCGCGTGGCAGGCGTCGGCCGATCCGATGCAGGTCGCCTTCGATCGCGTCGACGCCGGCTTCGAGCTGCTCACGAAGCTCGGCGTGCCGTTCTTCTGCTTCCACGACCGCGACGTCGCGCCGGAGGGCGCGACGCTGCGCGAGAGCAACGCCCGACTCGATCGCGTGCTCGAGCGCGCCGAGCGCGCGATGGCGGATACCGGCAAGCGCTTGCTGTGGGGCACGGCCAACCTGTTCGGGAATCCTCGCTATGCCGCCGGCGCCGCGACGAACCCCGACCCGGAGGTCTTCGCGTACGCCGCCGCGCAGGTGAAGCACTGCCTCGAAGCGACGCATCGCCTCGGCGGCGCCAACTACGTGCTGTGGGGCGGCCGCGAGGGCTACGAGACGCTGCTCAACACGGATCTGCGACGGGAGCTCGATCAGCTCGGTCGATTCCTGGCCCTGGTGGCCGAGCACAAGCACCGGATCGGCTTTCCGGGCGCGTTGCTGATCGAGCCCAAGCCGTTCGAGCCGACCAAACACCAGTACGACTTCGATGCGGCGGCCGTCTTCGCCTTCCTGCAGCGCTATGACCTGGCCGGCGAGTTCGAGCTCAACATCGAGGTCAACCACGCGACGCTCGCCGGCCACGACTTCGCGCACGAAGTCGCCTACGCCATCGCGCACGGAATCTTCGGCTCCGTCGACGCCAACCGCGGCGATCCGCGGCTCGGCTGGGATACCGATCAGTTCCCCGACGATCCGCTCGAGTGGGCATTGGCGCTGCGCGCGATCCTGGCCGCCGGTGGCTTCGGCAGCGGCGGGTGCAACTTCGACGCCAAGCTGCGGCGCCAGAGCGTCGATCCCGTCGATCTGTTCTACGCGCACGTCGGCGGTATGGACGCCATCGCCCGCGGACTGCTCATCGCGGAGGCGCTGCGCGAGGACGGAGCGCTCGATCGCTTCGTCGCGGAGCGCTACGCGGACTGGGGCGGCGAGCTCGGCCGCGGCATCCGCGACGGCAAGCTCGGCCTGCCCGAGCTCGAGCAGCGCGTGCTCGAGAGCGACCGCGAGCCGCGGCCCCGTTCGGGCCAGCAGGAGCGGCTCGAACACCTCGTCCGGCGCTTGGCGTAGCGGGATTCGGGAGAACCATGGACGCGTCGTTGCAAGAGGCTCCGTATCGAGATCCCGGTCTCTCCGCCGAGAAGCGCGCGCGGGATCTGCTCGCTCGCATGACGCGCGAGGAGAAGATCGCGCAGCTGTGCTCGGTGTGGCTGACGCTGGATCCCGCCGGCGGCGAGTTCGCGCCGATGCAGGCGTTCGGCGCGCCGCCGGGCGATCCCGCGCGCGACCTGCGCCACGGCATCGGTCAGATCACGCGTCCCTTCGGCAGCCGGCCGATCGCCCCGCGCGACGGCGTCCGGGTGCTCAACGCGTTCCAGCGTCACCTGATCGAGAACACGAGGCTCGGGATTCCGGCGCTCGCGCACGAAGAGGCGCTCACGGGCTTCACGACCCGGGACGCCACGCAGTTTCCCTCGCCGCTGAACTACGGCGCCACCTGGGATCCGGCGCTGATCCGGCGCGTCGGCGACGCGATCCGCCGGCAACTCCGGGCCTGCGGAATCCATCAGGCGCTGGCTCCCGTCGCCGACGTGATCCGCGATGCGCGCTGGGGCCGCGTCGAGGAGTGCCTGGCGGAGGATCCGCATCTGGTCGGCGCGCTCGTCAGCGCCTACGTCGCCGGTCTGCAGGGCGAGGAGTTGCGGAATGGCGTCATCGCCACGGTCAAGCACTTCGTCGGCTACTCGGCCAGCGAGGGCGGGCGCAACTTCGCGCCGGCACACCTGGGGGCGCGCGAACTCGCGGACGTGTTCCTGGTGCCGTTCGAGATGGCGGTGAAGACGAGCGGTGTGCGTTCGGTGATGAACGCCTACAACGAGATCGACGGCGTGCCGTGCGCGGCCTCGCGCGCGCTGCTGACCGAGACGTTGCGCGCGCGCTGGGGCTTCGACGGCATCGTCGTCGCGGACTACTTCGCGGTGCGCATGCTGCACCAGCTCCATCACGTGGCCGAGGGGCCGGTGGACGCGTCCGCCGCGGCGCTGTCGGCCGGACTCGACGTCGAGCTGCCGACGTCCGAGTGCTTCGCGGCGGGGCTCGGCGGGGCGCTGGATCGCGGGCTGGTTACCGCTGCGGCGCTCGACGAAGCGGTGCTGCGCGTGCTGCGACTCAAGTTCGAAGCGGGACTCTTCGAGCGGCCCTATGCCGACGAAGCGGCCGCCGAGCTGGCGCCGCTCGATGCGCCGGAGGCGCGCGCTCTCGCGCGCGAGGTCGCCGAGAAGTCGATCGTGCTGCTCGCGAACGACGGTGTGCTGCCGCTCGCGGCGGATCTGCGCGTCGCCGTCATCGGCCCCAACGCGGACGATCCGATGGCGCTGTTCGGGAACTACAGCTTCCAGAACCACGTGGCGTCGCACTTTCCGCAGCATCCGCTCGAGCGCGCACCGACGGTACTCGACGCGCTCCGCGAGCGGCTCGAAGCCGCGCAGGTCTCGCACGTCCGCGGCTGCGGCATTCTGCGCGCGCCCGGTCAGCTCGACGACGATCGCAGCGAGGTCGAGGCGGCGGCCGAAGCCGCCCGCGCGGCCGATGTGGCCGTGCTCGTCGTCGGCGACAAAGCCGGGCATTTCCGGACCGGGACGGTCGGGGAGGGGACCGACGCGTGGGAACTGGCGCTCCCGGGCGTCCAGTGCGAGCTCGTCGAAGCGGTGCTCACCAGCGGAACGCCGACGGTGATCGTGCTGGTGAACGGACGTCCCTTCGATCTATCCGGGATCGCGGACCGTGCCGCGGCGATCGTCGAAGCCTGGTTCCCGGGCCAGGACGGCGCGGCGGCGATCGCCGACTTGCTCACCGGAGCGACGAACCCGAGCGGCAAGACCACCGTCACGTTCTCCCGCGGCGCCGGTGTGATGCCGCGCCATCACGACCACAAGCCGCTCGCCGCGGGCATCCCGGCGTTGCCCGCGTTCGCGCCGGTCTTCCCCTTCGGACACGGGCTCTCGTACACGCGCTTCGAGTACACGGATCTCGCGATCGCCCCGGACGTGACGGCGACGGACGGCGACATCACCGTCTCGTGTCGCGTCCGCAACACCGGCGCCCGGGCCGGCGACGAGATCGTCCAGCTCTACCTGCACGACCCGGTGGCCAGCGTCACGCGCCCCGTTCGCGAGCTGCGCGGCTTCGTGCGCCTTCCCCTCGCAGCGGGAGAGGAGGCCCGGGTGACGTTCCGGCTCTCGACGGATCTGGTCGCCTTCACCGGACCGGATCAGACGCGGATCGTCGAGCCCGGTCGCATCGAGATCCAGATCGGAGCTTCGAGCGAAGACATCCGGCTGCGGGGCGAGTGGCGGCTCGACGGACCGACGCGATGCGTCGGGGAAGACCGCGCGTTTCTCGCCGAGGTCACGAGCGAACCTGCGTGACGCCGGTGCGGGCCGGGCCGCGGGTCGCCACACGATCGAGAGCGAGAGGACGAACGCATGCTGGGGTCCGTTCGCAAGGCCATCGCCGTGCTCCTCGTCGTGGCGCTCTCGGGAGCAGGCGGAGTGCTCGCGTGGGCCCACGCCGGGGTCCGGCGCGAGCGGGCGCCGCTGCCTTCGATGGCGGCCGCCGTCGCGGCGATCCCGGTCGCCGGCGGGCCCGTGCGGCTGTCGATCGCCAACACCGCGAGCCAGCCGATGCCGCGGTCGGGCGTGCTCGACGCGTCGCGGGACCCGGCTCCCGATGCGCGCTACGTGATGAGCCATCCGTCGTTCGTTCTCGAGTGGGCGGACGACAGGATCCTGCTCGTCGACACCGGAATGGATCGCGCGGGCGCCGAACGCTTCGGTCGGCTGGTCGAGCGGGGGCTCGGCGCCGGGCCGATCGAGCCCCACGATTCCGTGTCGGCGCAGCTCGGCGACGCGGCGGATCGCGTCGAAGGGATCCTGTTCACGCATCTCCACGAGGATCACGTGGGCGGCCTCGTCGCTTTGTGCCGGGGCCGGACGCGCCCGTTGCGCGTGTTCATGACCGAAGCGCAGGACGAGCGCGGGAACTACACCACCGGCGCGATGCGTCGCCTGTTGGTGGACACGCGGCGCGGGGCGCAGAGCGACGCCGATCCGCCGTGCGTCGAGGTGACGAGGATCGAGAGCGGGGGCGCGCAGCCGGTTCCCGGGTTCCCCGGCGTGGCCGTCGTCGCGGCCGGAGGCCATACGCCGGGCAGCCAGATCGTACTCGCCGCCGTCGCCGGAGCCGACGGTCCCTCGCTCGTGGCGTTCACCGGCGACACCGTGAACCACGTCGCCGGCATCGACCACGACGTGCCCAAGCCGACGCTGTATCGATTGTTCATCGTCCCCGAGGCCGAGGAGCGACAGGCCGAGCTACGTCGCTTCCTGCGCACGCTTCGCGACGAGGCCGGCGTGCGTCTGCTGGTCTCCCACGATGAGCTCCAGCTCGCCAGCACTCGCCTGCCGGCGTGGCGCTGATCGTTCCCCTGGACCGCGGATGCGACGCACGCTCGAGCTGCTGACGAACCTGTTTCCGCTCTGGGTGCTGCTCGGCGCCGTCGTGGCGCTGGTGCATCCGCCCGCCGTCACGTGGTTCCGGGGACCGCTCATCGTGGCCGGCCTCGCCGTCATCATGCTCGGCATGGGCATCACGCTGAGTCTCGACGACTTCCGGCGCGCCGCCGCGATGCCGCGCGCGGTCGGCGCAGGGCTGGCGGCGCAGTACGCGATCATGCCGTTGCTCGGAGCGTCGGTCGCGTGGGCGTTCGCGCTGCCGACACCGCTGGCGGTCGGGTTGATCCTCGTCTCGTGCTGTCCCGGCGGAACGGCCTCGAACGTCGTCTGTTACCTGGCACGCGCGAACGTGGCGCTGTCCGTCCTGATGACGATGGCGTCGACGTTCGCCGCCGTCGCGATGACGCCGCTGCTGACCGGCTGGCTCGCCGGCACGCTGGTGCCCGTCGACGGCTGGGGACTGTTCCAGAGCACGGTCCAGGTGGTGCTGCTGCCGGTGCTGGCCGGCATCGCACTCCACCATGCGACGCCGCGCCTCGTCCGTGCGGTCCTGCCCGTCGCGCCGCTGGTCTCCGTTGTCGCGATCGCGCTGATTTGCGCCAGCATCATCGGCCAGAGCGCCGATGCGTTCCGCGGATCCGGCGCGCGGCTGGTGGG
>CAYOHN010000136.1:0-8979 GCA_964403735.1 uncultured Spirochaetales bacterium
ACAACACCATCGTGTTGGCGAGCGATCGGGTGTTGAACCGAGGCGGTCTGCGTTTCCCCGACGAGTTCGTCCGCCACAAGGCACTCGACCTGGTCGGGGATCTCGCGTTGCTCGGCTCCCGAGTGCACGGGCACATCCGCGTCGAGCGCGGGGGGCATGCCTTGCACCAGGAACTGGTCGCCGCGTTGGCGCGCGTGGCCGTCGCGGAGCGCGCCGTCTACGGAGTTGCCGCCGCGCACGCCGCCGCGGTCCGCGTTCCGGCGGCTGGTAACTTCTAGTCCGCAGACCCCCATCCGCCTCACGTGCGGGCGGCGAGCCAGGCGCGGAGGAGTGCCTGCACGAGCGCGATGCCCTCCGGTGCGTCGGCGAGCCACGGCGTCAGATCGTCGCTCTCTCCGGTGGCGAAGGAAGCCGGCGCGCCGGCTTCGATGACGATCTCCGCAAGGACCGCACGCAGGTCCCCGTCGAGCGCGTCGACTACCCGGGCCCACGCCCGCGCACGCAATGCGGAGCGCCAGCTCGACAGATCGACGAGGTGCAGCACGCGGCCGTCGAGTCGCCGCACGGCGCGCGTCCCGTCGCGGCCGAGAACGCCTTCGCGAGCGGCGCTGATCGTCGCGTCGAGAGCCGTGCGCAGAGCCGTCGGTTCGAGGGTGAGCAGATCCGGAGCTCCGACGAGGGTTCGGGCTGCGTCGATCCACAGCGACCGTGATCGCGTCCGAGCGTCCCGCTCGGAGCCGCTGGCGGGCGGTTCGTCCGGGAGTTCGGGATCGTCCGGTCGCACGTCGACCAAGTCGGAAGCCTTCGCAGCCATCGTCGGTGCCACGCGGGCGATCGCCCCGCGCAACGCTTCGCTGGTCGCGTCCAGCGCGGGCATCGCCGCCGCGCACGCCAGGTCGATGCGACTCGGAGCGGTGTCCCGCTCGAGCGGGGAGGCGGCGCCGAAGGCGCGCAGCAGCGCGGCGCCGCGCCGAGCCGAGGGGTCGTCGCCGCGCGCCTGCGCGATCCGCGTCGCCCGGCGGATCGCGTCGGTGCGCAGCGGGGCGACGTCGAGCACGGCGGCAAGCTCCGCCCACGCCTCGGCGTCGCGCCCGGGGATCTGGCCGAGCAGGGCCGCGCGCGCTTCGCGGACATCGAGTCGATCCGGGGCGAGCGATTGGGCGCGCTCGTAGGCCTCGAGGGCGCCGGCCACGTCCTCGAGCGGACCGGCGAGCAGCCTCCCGCGTTCGAAGAACAGTTCCGCTCGCTCGGCCGCATCGCCGTGGCCTTCGGCGCCAAGGCGCAGCAGCTCTGCGGCCTGCTGCCACTCGCCCGCACGGCGCCAGAGGCGCGCTCCGGCGAGCGCCGCCTCCCGGGCGTCGGGATCACACGCGACGGCCGCAGCGTACGCATCCCGCGCGGCGGCCTCGTCGCCACGTGCTTCGAGCGCGCGGCCGCGCACCGTTTCGAGAACGGCGCGGACATTTTGGGAAGCCACGCATGCTGCGCCTTCGCTGGCGGCCGCCAGCGCTTCGTCCGTGCGCCCGTCTTCCCACAGGCCGGTGGCGAGCTCGTACCACGCGGTCGGGTGGGAAGACTCGGCGGCGAGCGCTTCCAGGAGCCACTGTTCGACCTGCTGCCGATCCACGCCGGACACGCGCGCCAGCCTCGCGGCGCGGACGTAGCGTTCGGCCCGCCGCGCCGCCGGTTCCGTGTGCGAGGCCCAGGCGGCCAGGGCGGCGGCGGCCTCCGCGCGGTGGCCGAGCCGTTCCAGCACACGCAGGCGGCCGGCGTGTGCCTCCTCGTGGTCCGGCTCCTCGGCGAGCGCCTCCGCATGCCGCGCGAGCGCGGCATCGGGATCGCCACTGTTCTCGAAGGCGCGCGCCAGCGCGACGAGCAGCTCGCTGCGGCGCGGATCCGGAGCCGACTGCTCGAGGCGTGCCGTGAGGTCGCGCCGACACTCTCCGGTGGCGCCCAGATGGAGTGCGGCGAGGCCGCGCGCCGCCAGCGCGTCGGGCGTCTCGGGATCGAGCGAGAGCGCTTCTCCGGCCAAGTGCCAGGCGGACGGCCAACGCGCCAACTGGCGCGCAGCCCGCGCCCCGGCGAGCGCCGCCGCGAGGCGCGCCGGAAGGTCTGCGGCGTCCGTCGGATCCGTATCGCGCTCAGCGACGGGCTCGGAGATGTGCTCGGCGGCGGAAGCGGTGTCGGGAGCGAACAGCCGCACGGCCGCCGCGATCGCCGTTTCCGGACGCCCACTCGCCTCGGCCAGTCTCGCGAGCGCCGCTTCGGCCGGCGCGAACCCGGGAGCGCAGGCCGCCGCATGTTCGAGCGCGGCGAGTGCGCGCTCTGGGGACGCTTCTTCGAGGAGGGCAGCGGCGTTCGTCCACGAGTCTGCGGCAGCGACCCCGACTCCGTTCTCGGCGGCCCGGAGCCAGGCGTCGGCGGCTCCCGCGCGGTCCCCTGCCTGCTCGCGAAGGCGGGCGAACGCGCGCCAGGCGTCGGCGCACGCTGGATCGAGCGCCAGCGCGCGGACCAACCGCGCTTCCGCTTCGCTCGCCGCACCCCGCTCGAGGAGTGCCTCGGCGAGCGCGAGCAGCTCCTCGGCGTTCGGCCGAGCATCGGGATGGTCGCACCAGGTGGCGAAAATCTCGCACCAGCGATCGCTCGCCGCCGTCGCAGCCAACGCGGCCGCCCAGGCGCCGAGCTCCGTCGCGCCCAGCGGGCCGAGCGCGTGCGCCTGCTCGAACGCATGCGCCGCGCGCGGCGGATCCGGTCGCTGCCGACTGGCGATCTCGGCGATTTGGAGCCAGAGCGCGCGCCGGCGACACGGGTCGGCGTCGCCGAGGACTTCGATCTCCTCTGCGGCCACTGCGGCCGCGCGGTCCGGGTGGCCGGTGCTCGCCGCGATTTGCTGGAGCATCGCGAGCGCCGTCAGTTCTTCCGGCTCGGCGGCACGCGCCGCGAGCAGCGCGACTTCGGCACCCGAGGCGTCCCCGAGCGCGGACCAACGCAACCGACCGAGGCGGCGCCAGCGCGAAGCGATGGGATCGACGCCGCGTTCGATCTCTGCCTCGAGCGCGCGCGCGAGTTCGCGAGCATCTCCCGCTCGCTCGGCGCAGCGCCGCAGGCCGGCCCACGCGTCCGCGGCCTCGGGATCGAGTCTTAGCTGCTGTCGCCAAGCCTCGGCGGCGCCGTGCGGGTCGGCGAGCCGCTCCTCGCGCAGTTGCGCGAGTTCCCGCCAGGCGGCTGCGCGCTCGGGTTCCCGCCCAGCGGGAGCGCGCTGCAGCCAGTCTTCGAGACGCCGGGCTCGCTCGACGGCGTCGCCCTCGGCCCGCAGCAGGCTCAGCAGCAAGCGGTGATCGCCGTCGTCGGCCGCGTCGTCGTCGACGAGCGCTCGGGCGTGGGCGAGCGCTCGCTCGTGGCTGCCGGTGGCGCCTCCGGTTCGTGCCAGGGCGCGCCGCAGCTCGCGAGCGCGAGTCGGGGAGGGCCCCGCGCCCGTCACTTCTTCTTCGGCGAAACGCGCCCAGAGGTCTCGTTGCTTCGCCGCGTGGAGCGCATCGACGGCCTGCGGGAGCAGCGCGCGTCGCTGGTCCGGAGCGGCCGACTCGAGGGCGACGAGCCAGAGTTCGGCAGCGCGCTCGCGTTCTCCGAGCGCACTCGCGAGCGGTGCGGCTCGCCGCGCCAACGCGCTGCGCAGAGCCGGATGGCGGGTCTCTTCGAGCTGTACCGACAGCACCTCCAGTCCCTCGCGTGGCCGATCCGACGCGGTGTAGATTCGAGCGAGTGCGGCTAACACGTCCGGGTGTCGGGAATCTTCGCGCCGCGCCCCCTCGAGCGCGGCGCGCGCGCGGCTCGGAGCGTCGAGGGGCCCTTCGAGCCAGACGGCTCGCTGCCGGTGCAGCGCGCCGCGCCACGCTGCGTCCGGAGCGCAGCGAGCGGCCTCGGCGAGCGCGCGCTCGCACGCGGCGGCCCGACCGCCGCGCGCGTGCACGGCTGCGATCGCGGTCCAGAGCGCCGGGTCGTCCGGTTCATCGGCGACGAGACGGGCGAGCCACGGACCCAGCGCCGACGGCAGCGCCGCAGCGGCGAGGTCCGCACCGTGGGCGGCCAGCTGCGTGCGCTCCGCGACATCGGCGGTCGCACGCCACTCGGCCCGCAGCTCCGACAACGCCTCTTCGATGCGTCCGACAGCCTCGAGCGCGACGCGAAGGCGATGACGGATTTCGGGTTGGTCGGGTTCGAGCCGCAGGGATTCCCGCCACGATCGGATCGCTTCGTCGGGCCGATCGAGGGGCCCCGCCAGAAGCTCGGCGCAGCGCGCGGAGCAGGCGGCGCGGTCGACACCGGTCCGCGCGTCGGCCGCGGCGCTGCGCAGCAGCGCGACGGCGTCGTCGAGACGGCCGAGCTCGATGGCCAACGCCACGGCATGCTCGCGCGCCTCGCGATCGGTGGCGTCGAGGGCGATCAGACGGATCCAGTGCTCGAGCGCGCGCGCGGGCGTCCCGAGCGGGCCTTCGAGCAACTCCGCGAGTTCGCGGTGCAACGCCGGCACACCGACGCCGGCTCGCCGCAGAGCGCGTTCGAGGTGTACGCCGAGGCGCGCGGCGTCCCCGCGCGCGCGGAGCAGATCGCAGAGTGCGGTGCGCGTCTCGAGCCGGTCCGGGTCGAGGTCGAGCGCCGCTTCGTAGGCCGCCTCGGCACCGGCGACGTCGCCCGCCGCACGCAGCGCATCGCCGCGCCGCGCGAGCCACTGCGCGCGCATTGCTGGTTCGCGCGCTTCGTCGGCGCGCGTCGCACACAGCGCCGCGCACTCGTCGTGGCGACCGACGTGCGTGTAGAGCGCCGCCAGCCGCTCGGCGGTCGCCCGCGCACCGGCGCCCGAGGCGGGCGCCGACTCCAGGACGTCGATGGCTTCCGCCGGGCGATCGAGAGACGTCGTCAACAGGTCGGCCAGTCGGAGACAGAGATCGGTGTTGCGGTCGGCGTCGGCCGCCGCGCGCGCGGTGTGTTCGAGTCGCGTTCGCAACAGTGCGGCGGCTTCCTCGTGGCGGCCCTCGGCCGCGCAGCATGCGAGCAGCCACTCTCCGGCTTCCCCGTGGTCGGGAGCGAGAAACAGCACCTGTCGCCAGTGTTCGCCGGCGCGAGCGGCGTCCTCGAGCTGGTGCTCGGCCGCGCGCGCGGCCTGGACATGGAGAGCGAGACGACGCTCCCGCGTCTCCTCGTCGTCGACATCCGCCAGCGCCGCGAGCTCTCCCTCGAGAGCCTGGATCCACTCGGCCGGCTGACTCTGTTCGTCGTAGAGAGCAGCGAGCTGCTGCCAGGCGCGGGTTCGCGACGGCACGAGCGCGACAGCCATCTGGAGCTGCCGGCGCGCGCGGTCGATGTCGTCGAGGCGGGTCTCTGCCAACTCGGCGATTCGGATGTGGAGCTGATATGCCACCGGTGCCGCGGCGCGCTCACTGCGGATCGCCAAGCGATCGCAGAGCGCCGCCCACTCCCCGCTGCGCTCGAGGAGCGCTTCGAGGCGCTGTGCGGCTCGTTCGCCGAGCTCTGCTTCGGCGTCTGGATCGGCGTCGGCGTCGGCGATCTGCTGCCACAGCGCGCGAGCCTCGCCCGGCCGGCCGAGGGGTTGCTCGAGCAGAGACGCGCGCTCGAAGTCCAGACGCTGGCGCGCGGCGGGATCAGCGCTCGCCGCCGCTTGCTCGGCCAGCACGTCGACGAGTGCTTCCCCGTCGCCGGCGCCGCGCGCGCAGCGCTCCCACGCAGTGAACAGCTCCTCCCCGCGTACCCCGTCGGCGTACAGCGCGCGCCATACCGCGTTGGCTTCGGCGAGTCGTCCGCCGCGTTCGAGCGCCCGAGCGCGATGAAGCGACAGCGACCGCGAGCCGGCCGTCGCATCGATTCCGCGCGCGGCCAGGTCGTCGAGCAGCGCCAGCGCCTCTTCCGTGCGGTCGGCTTCGGCGAATGCGTCGAGCAGCGCCTCGAGGGAGGCGACGTCGCCAGGCTCGTGGCGGAGGGCCGCGCGCCAGGCAGCGATGGCCGCTTCGAGCCGACCCTCTACGGCGTGCAGCCACGCGAGGCGGCGCTGGTTCGCCCCGCGCTCGGCGCCGCTCAGCAGCGCGTCCAGACGGCCCAACAGATCCGACAGCTCCTCGGTGTGGCCGAGTTCCTCGAGCGTGGCGGCCAGCCGCTCGAGCGCGGCGCGCGAGTGCGCGGTGAGCGCGACGTGGCGTCGCAGCGCGGGGAGCGCCTCCTCGATCCGTCCCTCCGGCTCGAGGCTGCGGACGAGTTCGGGAACCAGCACGGCGAGTCGTTCGGCTTCGGCGTACTCGGCCTCGCGAAGTCGCAGCGCGAGCAGAGTCGCGTCGTCGCCGGCCGCCGCGGCCGCGCGCGTCCCGCCGGCATAGGCGGGGGCGTATGACGGCTCGGCGTCGAGCGCCGCGCGGTAGTGGAGGAAGGCGGCGTTCGGGTTGCGACCCAGCTCGACTTCGACGTCGCCCGCCGCGCACAGCAACTCGGCCCGCCGCAGCGATGGCGCGGTTTCCGCCGCACGGACGAAGGCGGCGGTGAGTTCTCCGATCCGGTCGAGTTTGCGCAGCGTCCGGGTCAGCGCTTCGAGCGCGATCGGCTGCGTGGGGTCCAGATCGAAGGCCATTTGGTAGCTGGCGGCGGCCGCTTCGCCATCGTCGAGCCGCGTTTCGTACAACTCGCCGAGCGCGAGTAGATGCTCCTGGCGTTCTGCGGGATCACCGGCGAACGCCGTCATGCGCTCCAGCAACTCGGCTCGTTCCTGATCGTGCGGACCGCCGGCGAGCGCGTCGGCGAGCGCGGCGACGGCATCGGGATCGGTGGGTCGATCGCAGACGGCGCGGCGCAGCGTCTCGAGTCGGGCGACGTCGGGCGCTTCGGGCGGTGCACCGCCGAGCCCGAGATCGGACCAGCTCGGGATCTCGGCGCCGAGCTCCATCGCGCGTTCGAGGTGCCACGTGCGGCCCACCGTATCGCCCAGGCGGCCCGCGGCTTCCGCGAGCGCCAGCTGGATGTCGCCGTCGCTGTCGCAGAGTTCCGCGGCGCGCTGCAGCCAGGTGCGCGCTGCTTCCGGATCCTCGGCGGCAGCGAGGAGCAGCCTCCCGGCTTCGAGGGCGATCGCGGCTCGAGCCTGGGGATCGCGGGCTCGTTCGATGCGGCGTCCGGCGAGCGCGACGAGCGCATCGTGGCGTCCGAGTGCGCGCAGCGCGTCGGCCATGCCATCGAGCCACTCGGTCTGATCGGGACTCGCCCGGTGGGCGGCTTCGTACACGCCGAGCGCCCGCGCGGGATCCCCCATCGTCTCCATCAGCAGGCGGCCGAGCGCGCGCTGCGCCGCGGCTCGCTCGGGCCCCTGCGGTACGCCCAGCGCGAGCGTTTGCTCCCAGCACCCGATCGCGTCTTCCAGCCGGCCGGCAGCTTCGAGCGCCTCGCCGAGTCCGAGCCACGCGCGCGACGACCCGGCGTCGGCCGCACGGGCCTGTTCGAACGCCTGCACCGCCAGCATCGCTTCGCCGGCGCGGAGGCAGGCGGCGCCCGTCTCGGCGAGCAGTGCGGCGCGTTCCGTTGGCCTCGTCACGCCGTCGGCCTCGCGGATGGCGAGCGCCAGAGCTTCGTCCCAGCGCCGCGCTGCGGCGCAGCTTCGGCGCAGCCGGCGCAGCGCGGGCGCGAACAGCGGATCGATCTCGAGCGCGCGCCGGTGGCAATCCTCGGCGCGTTCCGGCTCGACTCCGGCTTCGTCGAGCGCATGACCCAGCCGGTACAGCAGCCGCGCGCTCTCGAGCGCAGAGGTCGTGCCCTCGGTGGCGGCGAGAAAGCGCTCGTAGATCGGGATCAGCGCGGCCCACTCGCCGCGGAGGAAATGGTGCTCCTCGAGCGCCTCGAAACACGCGCGATCGGCCGGGTCGGCTTCGAAGCGTTCGCGCAGGCGCTCGGTCCGCGTCGTCACGCCACCCATCCCCTCATCAGCGCGCAGGAAGAGCGCACAAGTAGGCACCTGATCGACAGGGACCCCCTCCGGCTTGATGCCGCTCGGCGGCGACCGGATGGGTTCTTCGAACGAGGGGGAAACCCATCGCTCATTCGTTGGTGGACGCCCTTCCCATTGCTGCCCGGAGGGGCTCTGGTAGCTTCTCCGATGCCTCTCTTGCCTCCGACCGCGAGGCTCTCTTCCGATGGCTTCCGACCCTGCTCCGGACTCTCCGCCGCGCTTCGTGGCCGCCTCCGCCGCGCCGACAGGCTCGGCCGCCGAGACGCTCGAGGCGGAAAGCCGCCGGCGCCGCCGCGAGATCTGGCTGTCCGCGCTGGTGGTGCTGCTCCTCGGTGGTCTCGTGCTCGGCCAGCAGTGGGTGTCGGCGCCGCGGAGCGCACCGCCGGCCGCGACGTCGACGCTGTTCCTGCTGCTCAATGCCGCCAACGTCTTCCTGATCTTCCTGCTCGTCTACCTGGTCGCCCGCAACCTCGTGAAGCTCGTCTTCGAGCGCCGGCGCGGCGCGCTCGGCTCCCACCTCAATCTGAAGTTCGTGCTGTCTTTCGCGCTCGTCACGATCGTTCCCACCGCGGTGCTGTTCCTGGTGGCGTCGTCGATCGTCGGCGAATCGATCGATCGCTGGTTCAGCTTGCAGATCGATCGGACGCTCGACGAGAGCCGACAGGTGGCGGAGTTCTACTACCAATCCGAAGCGGACGATGCTCTGCGCTTCGGCCGCCGGATCGCCGACCAGATCATCGAACGCCAGCTGCTCGGGGACGAAACGCCCGAAGCGCTGACGGACTTCGTCCAGAGCCGGCAGCACGATTACGGACTCGGCGTCGTCGAAGTGTTCGGCAAGTCGGGCGATGAACTCGTCGTCGCCGTGAACCCCGAGATCCCGACGGCCAGTTTCTCGCGCCGCGACAGCGACCTCGTGCGTTCGGCGCTCCGGGGCGTTGCCAGCTCACGTGTCGAGGAGTTCCTCGGCGGCAGCGTGGCGC
>CAYOHN010000137.1:0-8876 GCA_964403735.1 uncultured Spirochaetales bacterium
CCAATATATTTTTCTATCTCTTTAAAATCTACTACCTTTTCAGGGTGTTGTTAGCCCTCGGCGCGGTACAGCGCCTCGATGCGATCGCGGTTCTCGTGCAGCAGCGGCAGATCGAGCGTCGCGCCGGTGGTCAGCGTCAGCTGGTCGCGGATCCGATCGGCGTCGATCGAGTCGTTGCCGGCGATGGTGATCTGCCGAACGACGGGATTCTCTTCGATCTCGAAGGTCAGGACGCGCCCGGCAGGAGTCTGCGCCGCGAGCACGCGGACGTTCTCGAAGAACCCCAGCGCGTGGATCTGGCGCACGTCCTCGGCGATCCGCGCAGCGTCGTACGAATCGCCCGGCTGCGTCGCGATGCGCGCGCGGATGGCATCCGCCTCGATGCGCCGGTTGCCGGTGATGCGGATCTCGGCGATGCGGTCGCCGCCGGCCGTGGAGGTAGTGGGCGTGCCGAGGATCCGCTCCGACGCGACCAGGCGATAGGTGACCACGACGCCGTCGGCGCCGCGTTCGGTCTCGGACTCCGCGCTCGCGAAGCCCGGGCGTTGCCGCAGCCGTTCCACGTCGGCGCGCATCGCGGCGCTGTCGAATGTCCGTCCCGGCTGCACGCGCAGCTCGCGCCGGATCGCGTCTTCCTGTCCCGCGGCGCCCTCGATGCGGACCTCCACGACGCGGCCGCCGGGCGCCTCGCGTCCCGACACGATTTCGAGCACGCGGTCCGAGAGCTCGTCGACGTGGCCGCGCAGCGACGACTCGTCCTCAGCGGTGAAGACCATCGTCTGCGACGGGATCGTCTCCCCCGCCGGTGTCACGCGGGCGTCCAGGCTGTACGCGCCGGCCAGCTCGGTGAGGCTCGCCTGCACCACCCACTTCGCACCCACCTCGCGCGCGAGATCACGCAGCATCTCGTCGGTGCGATCGCCGGACACGTGCGCCACGAGCGCCTCGCGCACGACGACGGTATCGACGACGCGGACGCGACCGCTGGCCTCGAGCCGTTCGGTCAGCTGCTCGGCGAGCGTCCCGACCAGCGGCGAGAGATCCCGCTCGCTGTGAACCTGGAACGGCAAGACGGCGACGAGCACGTCGACCGGGGGCGCCTGCGCGCGCGCGATCGGCGCTGCGGCCAGGACGGCCATGGCGAGTGCCAGCGTCGACACCGTGCGGTGAACGCGCCGGCGGGCGAGCCACCCCTGCTGAGCGCCCGCCACACGGGACCCCGGACGTTCGGCGCGCAAACGGTCCTCCGATCTGACCATGCTGACCATGCTGGACATGCTGGACATGCTGGACATGCCGCTATGGAATTCTCCACGGGGACAGCGGGAGGCAAGGAGGGATTCGGCCGCGGATTCTAGGTGGCAGCGGACGCGGGGGCAAGCCCGAGCTGGCGCGGTTTTCGTCGCAGCCACGGGGATTTATCGGCCGAGTCACGCTTGCGGGAAGCTCTCGCCCTCTTGCAACCCGCCGCGCTGGAGCACGGCGATCCGTCCGAGCCGCTCGGCCAGCCGCTCGTTGTGCGTGACGACGACGAGCGCCATACCGCGCGCCTGGTTCATCTCGAGCAGCAGCTCGCTGATCCGCTCGCCGGTGCCGGGATCGAGGTTCCCGGTGGGCTCGTCGGCCAGCACCAGTGCCGGATCCAGCACCAGCGCGCGGGCCACCGCCACGCGCTGCCGTTCGCCGCCCGACAGCTTGCCGGTGCGGTGCGCGAGGCGCGCCGCCAGTCCCACCTCGCCGAGGATGGCCGCGGCCCGCTCGCGCATCTCGGCGAACCCGAGACCCCGCAGCAGGCCCGGCATCATCACGTTCTCGAGCGCGCTGAACTCCGGCAGCAGATGATGGAACTGGAACACGAAGCCGAGCGACACGTTGCGGAAGCGCGCCAGCTCGTCGGGCGGCTTGGCGAAGACATCCTCGCCGCGGAAGTGGACGCTGCCCGCCGTCGGACGGTCGAGCGCGCCGAGCACGTGCAGGAACGTCGACTTGCCGACCCCCGACTGCCCGACGATCGCGACGCGCGCGCCCTCCTCGAGCCGGAAATCGACGTCGCGCAACACCTCCAGCTCGCCATCGGCGGTGACGAAGCGCTTCGTCAGCCCCTTCACCTCGACGAGCGCGTCACTCATACCGGAGCGCCTCGACAGGATCCAGCCGCGCGCCCGGTCCTATGACCCGGAGGGCCAGGCGCGCGTCACTCATACCGGAGCGCCTCGACAGGATCCAGCCGCGCGCCCTGCCTGGATGGAATCAACGTGCCGCCGAGGGCGAGCGCCATCGCGATCGCGATGACGATGGCGATCTGCATCGGATCGAGTTCTGCGGGGAGCTGCGAGATGCCCTGGTACACCGAGGCCGGCAGCGCGTCGATGCCGGTGAGCGTCTCGACCTGGCGCTGGACCCAATCGAGACGCGCGGTGACGGCGATCCCGGCCACGACGCCGATGGCGGTGCCAACCAGGCCGATCAGTGCGCCCTCGATCGCGAAGATGCGCTCGATGGCCTCGTCGCGGGCGCCCATCGCCTTCAGGATCGCGATGTCGCCGGCTTTCTCCATGATCATCATCACCAGCGTCACGACGATCGCGAACGCCGCCACGACCATGATCATCGTCAACAGCACGAACATCATCACGCGCTCGGTCTTCAGCGCCTGGAAGAACGCCGGGAAGAACTCCTTCCAGTCGCGCGTGTAGAACGGGAAGCCGAGCGACGCCTGCACCGCCTGGCCGATCTGCACCGAGCGATACAGGTCTCCGGTGCGGACCTCGAGGCCATCGACGACGTCGCCGTCGAGGCGCCGGAACTCCTGCGCCGCCGGCAGGCTCACGTAGGTCACGATCTCGTCGAACTGGAACATCGTCGAGCGGAACACCCCCGCGACCTGGAAGCGCTGGAGCCGCGGCGACGGGCCGAGCGGCGTCGGCGGGCCGCCGAACGGCGCCACCAGCAGCACCGGATCGCCCACGCCGAGCCCGAGCGAGCCGGCCACTTGGTCGCCGATCACGATGCCCGGAGGCGCATCCGGATCGTCGGTCGCCGGCGCCAGGTTCTCGACTGCGCCGGCGATCAGGTCGTCGCGCAGATCGGTGACGTCGCCGATGCGGGCCGGATCGACGCCCTGCACGCGCACGCCGACGATCTCGCCGGCCTCGCCGCGGATCATCCCCTCCGCTTGCAGGAACGGCGACGCCGAGACGACGCCCGGCGTCGCGAGCACCTGCTCCAGAACCTGCTCCCAGTCGCCAAAGGTGCCGAGGCCGCTCTGCACCGTGAAGTGCGCGCGATTGCCGATGATCTCGTCGCGCCACGTCCGCTCGAAGCCGTTCATCACCGAGAGCACCGTGATGATCAGCCAGACGCCGGCGGCGACCCCGGCGACACAGATCGACGTGATCACCGAGATGAAGGTCTGCCGGCGCTTCGCGATCAGGTAGCGGACGGCGACGAACCACTCGACGCGGCCGCGCATGTCGGCGAGACCGGCCGCTCCGAGCGGCGCGAGCCCGAGCAGCACCAGCGCCGTGAGCAGTCCCAGCAGCAACGACCCGGCAGCTCCGAGCCCCTCGCGGATCCCGAGTCCGAGCCAGACGACCGGCGGCACCGGCAGCACCAGCAGCAAACCGATCGCGAGGACCGCGAGCGCGCCCCCGCCGAGCGTCCCGGGCGTCGCCACGCGCAGCGCGGCCCGCGCGAGCAGCATCGACACCGCGACCGCCGCGGCAGCGCTCGCGAGCACCAGCGGCAGCGCGCCAATCAGCTCCGCCCGCCGGCCGAAGGCGCCCGGCACCACCGCTTCGAGGCCCACCCACCCAGCGCCCAGCGTCCAGACGACCCACGCCGCCAATGCCGGACGCCAGCGCGCCTGCTGCCGGGCGAAGCGCTCGAGCACCACCACCGCAGCGCCTCCGAACAGCGCCGTCAGCGTCACCAGCCCGATCGCGAGCAGCACGATGAAGCCGAGCGCGAGCGCGCCGCCGGCAACGGCGGCTCCCTCCCAGATGACTCGCAACGCGTCCAGGGCCGCTCCTCAGCCCGGCTGTTCGGGGCGCATGTACGGGAACAGCAGCACCTCGCGCAGGTGCGCCGCATCGGAGAGCACCATGACGAGTCGGTCGACACCGACGCCGAGTCCGCCCGTCGGCGGCATCCCGTGCTCCATCGCGAGCAGGAAGTCCTCGTCGAGCGGATGCGCCTCGTCGTCGCCGGCCGCGTGCAGGCGCCGCTGCTCCTCGAAGCGCGCGCGTTGGTCCTCGGGATCGTTCAGCTCGCTGAACGCGTTGGCCATCTCCATGCCGGCGACGAACAGCTCGAAGCGCAGGGCGAGGCGCGGGTCGGTCGGCGAGCGCTTCGCCAACGGCGAGAACTCCACCGGATAGTCGACGATGAAAGTCGGCTGCAGGAGCGTCGGCTCGACGTGCTCGCTGAACAGGTGATCCACCAACTGGCCCCACGTGGGTGCATCGCCGGCATCGAGGCCGCGCTCCTGCACGCGCGCGCGCAGCACGTCGACATCCGGCGCCGCCAACACGTCGACGCCGGTCTTCTCGAGGATCACCTCGCGCATCGGACGCCGCGGCCAGGGGCCGGCGAACTCGATCTGCTGCTCTCGGTACGTCACGCACGTGCCCCCGGTCGCCGCCTCGGCGACGTGCTGGAGGAGCCCCTCCACCAGGTCCATCATGTCGAGATAGCCCGCGTAGGCCTGGTAGCACTCCAGCATCGTGAACTCGGGATTGTGCTTGCGCGACACGCCCTCGTTGCGGAAGTTGTGCCCGATCTCGTAGACGCGCTCGAGCCCGCCGACGATGAGCCGCTTCAGGTACAGCTCGTCGGAAATGCGCAGGTACACGTTCTGGTCGTAGGTCTGGTACTGCGTCGTGAACGGACGCGCCGCGGCGCCCCCGTACAGCGGCTGCAGCACCGGCGTCTCCACCTCGAGAAAGCCGCGGCCATCCAGGTACGCGCGCATCGCCGTCAGCATGCGCGAGCGGCGCACGGCGATCTCGCGCACGCCGGGATTCACGAGCAGATCGAGATAGCGCTGCCGGAAGCGCGTTTCGACATCCTGCAGCCCGTGCCACTTCTCCGGCAACGGGCGCAGCGCCTTCGCGAGAACCGCAAGTTCGCGCGTGTCGACGGTGAGCTCGCCGGTGCGCGTGCGCCACAGGGGACCCTCGACGCGCACGAAGTCGCCGACATCCACCTGGCGCAAGTGCTCGAACGTCTCGTCGCCGAGCTCCGCCTTCTTCCCGCTCACCTGCAGGTCGACGCCCCCCTCGCGCAGCGTCAAGAACATCAGCTTCCCGAACGAGCGGATCGCCAACACGCGGCCGGCCACTGCGGCAACCGGCGCCTGCGCAGCGAGCGCGTCGCCATCCAGCTCGTCCCAGCGCGCGCGCAGCTCGGCCAGGCTCTGCGTCGGCCCCACGCGCGCCGGGTACGGGTCGATGCCCGCATCGCGCAGCGCCTGCACGCGATCGAGCCGCGCCTGCCGCTCGTAGTCGCTCACGCGGCCGATCCTCCCGTCTGCGCACCGGACGCCGCGGCGCGCGCCAGCAGCGCGGCGCGCAGGAAGCGATCGAGATCGCCGGAGAGCACGGCCTCGGCATTGCCGACCTCGAGGTCCGTCCGGTGGTCCTTCACGCGCTGCGACGGGTGCAGCGTGTAGGACCGGATCTGGTGGCCGAAGCCGATGTCCTTCTTGTCGCCGGCGATCGCCGCCATCTTCGCCTCCTGCTCCTCGCGCGCCCGCTCCCACAACCTGGCGTGCAGCACCTTCATCGCGTGCGCCCGGTTCTTGTGCTGCGAGCGCTCCGCCTGGCAGGCGACGACGATCCCGGTCGGCAGGTGCGTAATGCGGATCGCCGACTCCACCTTGTTCACGTGCTGGCCCCCCGCACCGCTCGAGCGATAGGTATCGACGCGCAGATCCTTCTCGTCCACCTCGACCTCGGCGGCGTCCTCCACCTCGGGGAGCACCGACACCGCGGCGAACGCCGTCTGCCGGCGGTGGTTCGCGTCGAACGGCGAGATGCGCACGAGCCGGTGGACTCCCTGCTCGGTCTTGAGCCAGCCGTAGGCGTGATCGCCCGAGAGCAGGATCGTCGCGCTGCGCAGACCGGCTTCGTCGCCGGGCTGATTGTCGAGTTCCTCGACGCGCAGGCCGCGGACTTCGGCCCAGCGCAGGTACATGCGCAGCAGCATCTGCGCCCAGTCGCACGCGTCGGTGCCGCCGGCGCCGGCGTTGATCGACAGGATGGCGTCGCAGTGATCCTCGCTGCCGTCCAGCATCATGTCCAGCGCCAGGCCCGCGGTCCTCTTTTCCAGGGCGGCCGCCTGCTGGGACACCTCGGCCAGGGTGGCGGCGTCGTCCTCCTCCACAGCCAGTTCGAACAGCGTGGCGGCGTCCTCCAGGCCGGCGGCCAGTTTCTCGATGCGTTCGACCTGGTTGGACAACTGGGTGCGCTCTTTCAGGAGGGGCCTGGACTGCTCGGGATTGTCCCAGAAGCCGCTCTGGGAGATGATGCGTTCGATCTCGGCGAGGCGCAGCTTTTTGCCCGGCAGGTCAAAGATACACCTTGAGCTGAGAGATCTTGCCCTCGAGCTCCTTCAGGGATTGTTTCACTTCGGTGCTCATTGCGTAGGCTCCTGTTCGTTCCAATTCCATGGGGTTGGGGACATTGCCTGTCTTCCCCCGTGCGGCCCCGGCGGCGTGCCAGACTTCAGAGACCGCCATGTGTCATAACCGGCTGTCTGTTTACCAAAATCAAACGATATTCTGCAACCTGAAATCCGGTCCCCTGGTCACCGCGCCGTAATCGCGTCCCGTACCGATGGGTCGGTATCGCGCGGATGCGTTCAGTAAGCCCCGCGATCCTCCACCGCCTTGGTCACGGCATACACGTTCACCGGCGGCGCGAAGGCCGGGGTGTCGCAGCCCGGGGCCAGGATGAAGCCCGCCGGGATGCTTTTGCCCTCGTTCAAGGTGGCGCAGGCGGCGTCGTAGACGGCAGCCGGCGTGCCGGTCTGCAGCAGGGTGGTATCGAGGTTGCCGCAGATGATGTCCTCGGGGAAGATGCCGGCGGCGTGATCGAGCGCCACCTCGGGACCGAAACTCAGGATGGAAGGGTGCGGCCAGGGGTCGGCCTCGGCCAGCAGCGGCAGGTTGCGGTTCTGCTCGCCGCACAGGTGAATGCAGAAACGGCGGATGCCCAGCTGCCGCAGGTGCGCATGGTAGCCCAGGTGGGCCGGCAGGGCGAAGGTTGCCAGGTGCACCGGGGAGATGAGCTGGTTGGACTCGATGGGGGTGCTCATCCACACCTGCAGATTGCCCGCGCCGAAGGTGTCGGCCCACAGATCCAGGGCGTTGAGCGTGTGCCGCAGGGCCAGGTCGATGAGCCGATGGCACAGTTCCGGTTTTTCCAGCAGCCATTCCATGAACAGATTCACCCCGCAGATGTTGGCGGCCATGCAAAAGGGCGAGCGGGAGAAAAAGGTCACCGGCAAACCGGCCGCCTGCTGCAGGCGGGCGATCGCCAGCTGGCGCGGGACGTCCCCGGCGGTGGCCGGATCGGGCAGGGCCAGCCGCTCGACGTCCCCTTCGTTGCGAACGGGATGTTCCCGGGGGCCGAGCACCTCGCCGTCTTTTGCCGGATACCGCATCGTCCCGCCGAAATCGAAGCAGCCCAGTACGCAGAACCCGCTGTACTGCACGAACGGGTTCCAGCGGTACTGGCCGGCGGTCCAGCACAGCGCCTCGTAGATGGCCTCCGGTCGATGGAAGATGGCGACGATCGAGCGGCCGGCGTTGCGGATGGCGAACGACTCGCTGAACCACATGCTGCCCAGGGGCACGCGGCGGGGCGTGCGGCCCTGCCACAGCAGGTCCATGGTCTGTCGGGCGTCTTCCAAATCTTCGGGTCGGAACATGGGACTCCTGACTGGATTGGTTGTTCACCGCAAAACCGGCGCCCGTAGGAGCGGTCCATGACCACGAACCGGAAGCAAGGGGAAAAACTGCGTATTGCCGCTGGTTCCGGCCTGTTTTTTCGCGGCCATCCTCCTTCTGCCTTCGGCCCCGGCGGACAGGTGGGCCGCTCCTACAGAACCTCCGATCTATTCCCAAGATCATCTGCAATCAGCGGGACCGCTGACACCCGTCACCCGACACCTGACACCTGACACCTCACTTCAAATACCCGTAGTAGCTGTCCAGCTGGTAGACCGCGGCCAGCGGGTTGTGCCCCATGAGGCGGTCCTTGACGGCCAGGATGGTCACGGGCGCCTCCAGGTGCGAGATCACCAGCGAATCGTGCCCCACGCACAGGCCCATGATGATGTTGAAGTCCACCTTTTCGTCGTTGACCACCGCGGCCTGGAAAATGGGGTTGCACATGGATTCGCAGGTGCCGGGCAGGATCTTCTGATCATCGGTGAGACCGATCTCTTCCTTGGGCGTGCGGCCGGCCTTGCATACCACCGAGACCATCTCGAAGCCCCGGCCGCGGTAGAATTTTTCCACCGCCCTGGCCTCGCGCGCCAACCCCTCGCAGAAGATGAACCCCAGCCGTTGGTACCCCATCTTGTCGGCGAACTCGGCGATTTCCAGGATGCGCGGCTTGAGCGGTTTGACCGTGTTGCCGTCGAGCCGCTGATAGCACGCGGCCTCCTGGATGGAGGCGTTCTGGGCAAAACGCCGCACCTCCGGCTCGTCGTAGGCGGGCATGCAGGCTTCCAGCACCTCCTTTTTGTGCAGCGTCGGGCAGGACGCCAGCCCCTTGCCGTCCGCGGTGTTGCATAGTTTTTCGGTCCAGTTATAGGGGCAGCGGGCGCAGCTGGGGGTCAATTCGCTCATGAAATCCTCCGTGTGATGA
>CAYOHN010000138.1:0-8858 GCA_964403735.1 uncultured Spirochaetales bacterium
GTGCGCGCGTCGAACACCGAGCCGGTCGTGCGCCTCAACCTGGAGGCCGCCGACGCGGATGCGATGGCGGCGCGTCGCGACACCCTCCTTGCGCGGATCGAGGAGTTCGCGCCGCCGGACGGAGGGGAGCCGGCGGGGCACTGACCGAGCGCGGACGTACCCCGCGCGGCGTCGGTCGGCGGGTTCCGAGCCGCGTTGCCGGTCTTGGTTCCGCGATCACGGCGTGAGCGCGCGCTCGAGGAACTGCCACATGGCCTTCAGCGCGCGGCCGGGCAGATCGGTGTGACCGCCGTCGAACCACAGCAGCTCCTTCGGATCGAGCGCCGCTGCGTGCAGCGCTTCGGCGGCGCTGCGCGGGATCCGTTGGTCGTCGGTGGCGTTGATCAGCAGCAGCGGGCGGCCGGCGAAGCCACCAATGTGGGTGACGGGATCCAGCGCCGCCGGCCCGAATCCCCCGCCGCCGAGCGCGAGTGCCGCGGCGCGCAGCCGCGTCTCCCGGGCACAGAACAGGGCGCCGATGATCGCGCCGAGGCTGAACGCCGCGTAGGCCGTGCGATCGACGTCGATCTCGGGGTGCGGCGCCAACGCATCGAGTGCGCGGCCGAGGTCGTGCACCGCCTGGGTCGCGAATCCTTCCCACAGCGCGAGCGCGTGAGCGCGGTCGGATCCGCGCAGATCGGCGAATCCCGCGAGCAGGATCTCGCTCAGCTTGGCGCTCGCGCGCTCGCCGTGTAGCGGGAAATCGATCGACGCGACGGCGACGCCGCGACGCACCCAGGGCAGCCGAGCAGCCTCGAGATAGTCGCTGTCCTTCGAGCCGCCGGCGCCGTGCTGAAGCAGTACGAGCGGGAACGGTCCGTGGCCGTCGTTGGGCAACAGCAACCGTCCGGGCACACGATCTCCGCGACTCGAGTACTCGAACCCGAAGCTTCTGACGCCGGGCCGATCTGGGAGCGTGGGAAGTGGCGCGATCCACTGAGAGATCGGCTCGCGGATATACAAAGAGACAACCGCCGGGGCAGCCGGCTCTTCGAGATCGCTCACAGTGCTCATGCCCGCGCAGTCTATCGCGCCAGCAAAACCCTGCGCGCCCGGTACAGGTGCGATTTGATCGCATCCTCGCTCTTGGACAAGAGTCCTGCAATTTCCTGGATCGAGCGGTGCTCCAGATGGTGCAGCTCGAAGAGTTTGCGCTGCTCGTCACTCAGTTCGTTGGCGACGGCACCTTCGAGGCGCGCCAGGCGCTCCCCGCACTCGTAGAGCTGGTGCGGATCGGGATCGTGGGTCGCCGCGTGGAAGGCGCTGTCGGCGTCGTCGTCTCCCAGCGGAACCAGCAGCGGCCTGCGCTTCTTGAAGCGGCTGGAGACGGTCCGGCGCGCGAGGCCGAAGACCCAGGCTCCGAACGGCGCCTCGCCTCGGAACGAGTCGATCGACGCGAAGATGTTGAAGAAGACCTCTTGGACGGTCTCTTCCGCATCCGACCGGTTGCGCATCCGTCGCGCCACGAAGTGGAACACGCGCGGGAAGTAGCGCTGATAGATCTCGTCGAACGCTCCCCGATCTCCACTGCGAAGCCGATCGACGAGGATCTCGTCCAGTACCGGACTCGACTCCCGACACGAATCACCCGAATGGACCCGTCGCGAGTTTTCGACGGGCGGCTCGTCCCGCAACTCGACTTCCAGGGCTCCGTTCCATGCTGACATCCCGCTCAACCCCCTTCCCATTCGGCGATCGACGTGCGGTGATCGGAGTGCCGCGGTCGAGAAGGGCTGCGCAGGCCGCTCCGCCCCGTCCACCGCTCGATTCCTTCGACCTTGCCCATGGGCCTGTCCGACTGGCCGAAGAAACCAGCCGGCGACCCTGCCTAAAAACCCGGACGAAGACCGAGTCGAAGCCCAAGTTGAAGACCAGGTCGAAACCACCGCAGCGTCCAAACCATCCCCCGGTAGGGAGGTGGCAGGTGCGCGAGGAGAGGTGTCAAGAATTGTCATCGGCAGGCCGAAAATTGTCACTCCCCACGGGGGCGCGTGGGGCCGCCGAGTCCCTCGAAATCGCGGTCGGTCAGCCTCGATTTGAAGGTCGACGCGAGCGGCATCGGAGCCGGAGGAACGGCGTCGCCGAGAACGTTCGCGCCGAGCGGAGCCACCCGCTCGAGTCGGAGTTCGGCGTCGCCGCGCGCGCCGGGCTGCCACCAGTAGCGGCCGAGCCGGATCCCGTCGCCATCGGCCTCCTGCGCGGCTGCGCGGATGAGGCGCGGGAACTCGGGCGCCAACAGGACGAGCAGGGGAGGCGCGTCCGCATCGACCGGGAGATCCCTCGCGAGTTGGCGCCAGTCCGGAAGCCGAGCGCGGACCCACGCCCGCTGCGCGAGCCCGCGGACGATCAGGCGCCCGTCGTCGCCGCCAGCGCCATCCAAGAGGACGACCCAGACGCGACCGGTGGGCTCGACGGCGATCCAGTCGATCCGGCCGTCCTCCTCGCCGAGCAGCCCTTCGGCGAGGACCTGCAGCGGGCCGCCGAGGGCGGCGAGCCGGGAGCGCATCGCTCGCCGCAGGTCGGGCGGTTCCGGCTCACCGAACGGAATCACACGTGAGCCGCCGGCTCGTTCGTCTCCCCGGCGTCCTCGAGCAGCATCGCGGCGACGTCCGTCAGCGCACGGGCGGCCGGCGTCGAAGGCTGACCGAGCGCGATGGGCCGCTGCGAGACGATGGAACGCGAGAGGTGGACGTCGTCGATCAGGACGCCGAAGCTCGCAAGAGGGCGCGCGAGTTCCAGCTCGGCGAGGGCGGCCAGACCGTCGAACGCGCGCCGCGCATGGGCCAGCGACGACACGCCGAACAGCGAGACGCCGATTCGTGCCCGAGGTGCCCGTTCCGAAATCGCACCGAGCACGGTCCACGTCTCGAGCAGCTCGCGCTCCTCGGGCCGGGTCAGCAACAGCACGCGATCGAGCAATGGGCCGCCGTCCGCGCCCGCTCGCAACGAGGCAACCGGCACGGCGACCAGCACGAGTGAACGAGCTCCGGCTCGTGAAGCCGCCCGCCTGGCGGCGTCCTCGACGCCTTCCGCCAACTCGCAGAGCCGGCCGGCCGGAACTTCCGCGACTTCGATCCCGAGCGGACCGATCCCCGGGCGCAACCACGAGGCACAGCGACCGGCGCCGGGGATGACCAGCGCCACGCGCGCCCCCTGCCGCGCCGCTTCGACGGCGAGGTTCCACAGCAGCGCCAGCCGCACCACATCGTGCGGAGCCAGGGGCACGCTCACGCGATGCGCCGGGGCCGTCCGGCCGTCATCGGAGGCCGACGCGGGACGAGGGAGGAAGTAGTGCAGGACGTCTTGGAGCTCTCGGGCCATGACAGGTTTCAGCGCACCACCAACCGCGAGTTCGGGGGCCCGAGCGGCGTCGGGACGTGGTCGGGGTTGCTGGGATCTTCGCGCCATTCGCCATCGACGATGTAGCGATACTCGTAGGTCCCCGGCGCCAGGTGGAGCACCTTGCGCCACACGCGGGTACCGCCGTCGCTGCGGGTCTCCGAGGCGACGTCGCGGTCCGGCACCCAGCCGTTGAAATCGCCGGCGATGCGCACGTCGCGCGCGGCGTCGTCGTGAAATTCCACGACGACCTCGCGCAGCGCGGCTCCGGGCACGCCGGCGGTCGTCCCGCCGGGACGGGCCGAGAACTCCTCGAGAGCGGCGGGCACCGGGAGCGCCGCGACCTCGGCGGACAGCGCGCCGAAATCGAGTGCGCCGTTCGAGCGCGGTGCAAATCGAGAGATCGGCACGCCGGCGCGCGCGGACTCCCGTAGGCGTACACAGTTTCGGATCACGGTATCGAAGCAGCGGTCGCCGAACAGGCTGCGGATCTCGGCAAGCGTCTCGCGGGCGAAACGCGTGCGTCCGTCGTACAGCGTCGGCAGCACGCGAACGGTCGGCGCGTGTCCGATGCGCTCGCCGAGCAATGCGACGGTTTCGAGCAGCTTCTGCACGCCGTGGAGCGCGAAGTGGCTGGCCTCCAGCGGAACGATCACCTCGCTCGCGGCGCGCAGCGCGGAGAACGTCAGCAGGCCCACGTTGGGCGGGCAGTCGATGAGTGCAAAGTCGTAGCGGTCGCGAACGCTGGCGAGTGCTCGCGCGAGCCGCTCGGTCCGCCCCTCGGCCCGCTCGATCGCCAGCTTCTGCTCGACGGCGGAGAGCACGATGCCGGAGGGCGCTACGTGCAGGCCCTCCGCCGCCGACACGATGACGTCGGCGAGCCGATCCGCCCCATCCGTCTCCGCGAGGACCTCGTAGAGGTTCTCCTCGACGGCGTCTGGATCGATGCCCAGCGCGAGGGTGGCGTGAGCCTGCGGGTCGAGATCCACGACGAGCACGCGCGCGCCGTCCGCGCTCAGACAGCCGGCGAGGTTGACCGTCGTGGTCGTCTTGCCGCAGCCGCCCTTCTGGTTGACGATGGCCAGGGTTCGCATGGTCGTGTCGGTCGTCATCGACGCCCCCCTCTCGATGCGAGGCGACCGGGACGGCGCCTCGCACGAATCGGATCCTCCGAACCAAACGACGGAGTTCCGTCGGGGGGCCGGAACTCCCATTCGAGCGAGGGCGTCAGGCGCTGCGCGTCTTCCCCCCGCTTCGATCGGACGTCTCCAAACCGGTCTGCGCCCGCGCGGTCTGCGCCCGCGGCCGCCGCGACGGAGCGCTCTCGGACGAGCCGATGACGCGTTCGACCTCGCGTTGGAACTGCGCCACCTCGAGGATCCACTCCTGACCCGATAGGGCCTCGAAAGCGCTGTCCTCACGGAGCACGAGCACGACGTCCCCGGTCGCGACGAGGACCAGTTCCGAGAGGGGGTGCCGGACCTGCGGAAGAATTCGCTCGAGCACTCCGATGCTGCTTCGGATCCGCTGGACCGACACGCCGGCGTCGATCAGTTGCTTCGCGGCCTTCAGCGCGATCAGGTCGGAGAACGTGTAACGCCTGTGCCCCCCGGGCGTCCGCGCCGACGGGACCACGAGCCCCGTCTCCGCCCAGTACTGAAGCTGGCGGCGGGACAACCCGATCACGCGAACGACGTCGCCAGTCGAGAGCTGGGTCTCGGCGGAAGCGCGGCGGCGCGCCTCCGCCTCGAGCGGGCAGCCGCCGAACGAAAGGGCGTCGCCAGCCGTCTGATGATCAGATTCGGACGGAACGCTGCGCTCGGAAGGCGTTTCGCGACTCAGGGCAGACTCACGCAAGGCTCACACCTGCTGGACCCTCGGTCGACCAGGGGACGGCCCCCAGCCTGGCCAGTCCGGATCCTAGAGGCTCACGAGCTCCGGAGTCAACCAAAATGTTGCAATTCTTGTGGCTTTCGAGTCGGAGCTACGGGTCGAGAACGCCCTTTGGTAGGCTCGTCATATGACGGAGCAGGCGCCGCGCCCGCAGCGACCGCCGGCCGGCCCGCCGCAAGGCGGCCGCGAGCGGATCTTCGTCGAGCACGCCTCGGGGCCGCGCCCGTTCATGCGCGGAATCCTGGTGCACTCGCTGACCGCGCGGGGCCTCGCGTTCGAAGACGCCTTCGCGGCGGCCAATGCCGCTCGCGAGCAGCTGCGCGGCCGCGGTGTGGTTCCGGCAGCAGAGGTCGTCCGGATCGTCGATGACGTCCTGCGGGAGCGGCATCTGCTGGAAGACGCGCACCCGCCGTCGGTCGGCCCGCGAATCCGCGTCACGAGCCCGACCGGTTCTGCCCCGTTCTCGAAAGGCTTCCTGTCGCAGTCGCTGCTGGCTGCGGCGATCGAACCCAACGATGCCTTCGATGTCGCGCGCGAGATCGAGGGGACGCTCGTCCTGCGCGGGATCGAGGAAATCGACCGCCATGAGCTGCGGCGGCTCGCGTACCAGACGCTCGAGCGGCGCTTCGGCGGGAGGACCGCCGAACGCTATCTGGTGTGGCGTCGTTTCCAGGAACCCGACCGGCCGGTGATCCTGCTGCTCGGCGGAGCCACCGGGTCCGGCAAGACCTCGTTGGCGCTCGAGGTGTCGCGTCGGCTCGGCATCCACGCGGTGCTCTCGACGGATTCGATCCGTCAGATCATGCGCCTGGTGTTGGCGCCCGAACTCGTGCCCGCGATCCATGCGTCGTCCTATGACGCGCACCGGGTGATCGGGCGGGTCGCGCCGAGCGACGATCCGGTGATCGAGGGGTTCCTCGCGCAGGCATCGATCGTGTCGGTCGGCGTGCGCGCAATGCTGGATCGCGCCGTCGCCGAGAATACCAGCCTGATCCTCGATGGTGTTTCGATCGTTCCGGGTTTCCTGGACGTGTCCGCGTACGCCGAGAAGGCCCACGTGATCTCGTTGGTCGTAGCCACACTGGATGAGGCCGCGTTTCGCTCGCGCTTCGAGCAGCGTGCCCGCGAGAGCCAGCGCGCGCCGCATCGCTATCTCGAGAACATGGAGGCGATCCTGCGGATCCAGGACCACTTCCTGGAGCTGGCGGATCGTCACCAGATTCCGATCGTCGACAACGATTCCGCCGACGCCTCGGTCTTGTCGATCCTGAAACACGTGTGCGAGACGCTGCGCAAGGTGGAAGGTTCGGATGCAAAGAGGGTCGGATGCTGATCCGAGCGGCGATCGGTCTCGCGGCGCTCGCCGCAGCGGGCTGCGCCACGCTCTCGGTCCCCGAGGAGCAGCAGCTCGCCGATCGCTTCGAGGCCGACATCCGGCGCCAGGTCCGGCTGGTCAGCGATTCGGTGATCGTGGGCTATGTCGATGAGATCGGCCGTCGGATCGTCGCCGCCGCCGGACCGCAGCCGTTCGCGTACGAGTTCTCGGTGGTCGACGACCCCGAGATCAACGCGTTTGCGGGTCCGGCGGGGATGATCTTCGTGCACACCGGGACGATCCTCGCGGCGCGCAACGTCTCCGAGCTCGCCGGCGTGATCGCGCACGAGGTCGGCCACGTCGCGGAGCGCCACATTGCGGAGAACTACGGCAAGCAGCGCGCGGCGGGGATCGCCCACACGGCCGCCGTGCTCGGCGGCGGCCTGTTGGCCGGCAACGTCGGCGCCAACGCGGCGAATCTCGCGACGGGACTCGGGCTGACCGGGGTTCTGAACTCCTTCGGTCGCGAAGCCGAGCGCGAGGCGGACGACTTCGCCGTGCACGTGTTGCCGCGCGCCGGCTACGACCCGGTCGGCCTGCCCAGCTTCTTCGAGACGCTGATCGCCGAAGGCGGACCGTCGGGGCCGACGTTCCTGTCGAGTCACCCCGCGCCAAGGGACCGTCTCGTCACGACGCGCTCGACCATCGACGAGCTCGCGTTGCCCCCGGATCTGCGCCGCGACGACGGCGGCAAGCTCGAGATCATCCAGCGGCGCATCGAGTTGCTGACCGGCGAGAGCGAGCCGCGCCGACGCGATCGCAGCCGTTGACCCGCATTCGATCGGAGCGGCGCGTGAGGTCTCGCTGTCCCTCGCGTGGACTGTGCAGCGGCGCTGGGGAGACGGGGCCTTGAGCGGCGCGGGCTTCGTGCGTCGCGCCGGGATCGACGTCGCACGCACCGTGCGGCTGCTGGCCGCGCGCGCGTGGCTGACGCGGCGCGCGCCGTTCTGGCTGCTGTTGCGCCTCGAGCCACCCCTCGACGAGACGCGGGCCGTCACTGCGCTGTGGCGCCGCGAGCGGGGGCCCACGCTGCTCGAGGCATTGCGCGCCGCAGATGCGGCGGCGCACGATCCGCAAGTGGCCGGCGTGCTCGTGCGCCTCGGCGGGGCGCCGACGGGCTTCGCGGCGGCGGCGGCATTGCGCAGGGCGCTCGATGGCGTGCGCGCGGCCGGCAAGCTCGTCGCGGTCTATGGCGAGCGGATCGGGCAGGCCGAGTACCTGGCGGCCAGCGGCGCCGACCGGTTCTGGCTTCCGGAGACCGGCTCGCTCGGTCTCGTCGGACTGCGCGCCGAAGGCCTGTATCTGAAGGGCTTGCTCGATCGGCTGGATGTCCGCGCTGACGTGGTACGGATCGGCTCGCACAAGAGCGCCGGCGAGATGTTCACACGCGGCGGGATGTCGCCGGAGAGCCGCGCGCAGCAGGAGGCTTACCTCGTCGATGCATTCGCCGCGCTGGTCGACGCGATCGCCACCGGCCGGCACCTCGACGCCGATGCCGTGCGGGCGCGCATCGATGCCGGACCGTACGGCGCGCGCGCCGCAGTCGAGGCCGGACTCGTCGATGCGTGTCTGTACCCGGATCAGGTCGAGGAGACGTTGGCGGAGCTGGCGCCGGACTCGGGCGAGGTGCCGCGTCGCGGCGGCGCCGCGCGCGCGAGACTCGTCGACGTGCTCGCCTACGACACGCTTCGCGCCGCCGACCCGGGCTGGCGGCCGCTCTTTCGCGATCTGCCGCACGTCGCGTACGTCTCGGCGGTCGGCGCGATCCATCGCCGTGCCGGGCTCTCCGGCGGTGTCTCTGCGGACTCGTGGGTCGCGCTGCTGCGCGCATTGCGCGAGGACGATGCCGTTCGCGCCGTCGTGCTGCGCATCGCCAGCCCGGGCGGGGACGCCCTCGCATCGGATCTCTTGTGGCGCGCCGTGACGCTGTTGCGCGACGCGAAGCCCGTCGTCGTGTCGATGGGGGAGGTCGCGGCGTCGGGTGGCTACTTCGCGGCGGCGGCGGGGGATGTCGTGCTCGCCGAGGCGGCGACACTGACCGGCTCGATCGGCGTCGTCGGCGGCAAGCTCGACGCCGGCGGGTTGCTCGAACGCCTCGGCATCGGCAGCGATGCCGTCGAGCGCGGGGCGCGCGCCGGGCTCACGGCCGCGTCGCGGGGCTTCACTCCCGACGAGCGCGCGGCGGTGCGGCGCCAGATGGAGGCGATCTACG
>CAYOHN010000139.1:0-1434 GCA_964403735.1 uncultured Spirochaetales bacterium
TGCTCGAGTCGCGCGTCGGCGAGGGCAACAGCGCCGCGCTCGACTTCCTGCTCGCCAACCTGTACTTCCAGAACGACCAGCCGGACCAGGCCATCGAGCTCTACCGCCGCTCGCTCGAGAAGTTCCCGGACTTCCGCCGCGCGCACAAGAATCTCGGCCTGCTGTACGTGCAACGCAGCGACTTCCCGAAGGCGCTCGAGCACCTGACGCGAGCCGTGGAGCTCGGTGATCGCGACGGCCGCAACTACGGCCTCATCGGTCACAGCTACATCAACCTCGAGAACTTCCTGGCCGCCGAGATCGCGTATCGCAACGCAGTGCTGCAGCAGCCGCACGTGCGCGATTGGAAGCTCGGCCTCGCGCGCGCGCTGCTCGCGCTCGAGCGCTACCGTGACGCCGTCGGACTCTTCGACACGCTGATCGAAGAGAACCCCGAGGATGCGACGGCCTGGATGCTCCAGGCCAACGCATACATCGGCAGCGAACAGCCGCTCGCAGCGGCCGTCAATATCGAGGCGGTGCGACTGCTCGGCAAGGCCCAGCCGTCGAGCCTCGTGCTGCTCGGCGACATCTACATGAACGAGCGGATGCCGGAGCTCGCGAAGGCCGCGTACCTGGAGGTGATCGACAAGGACGAGGCCGCCGCGCAGTTCCAGACCGCGCAGCGCGCCGCGGATCTGCTGATCCGCAGCCGTTCCTACGACGCTGCACAGGAGATTCTTCGCAAGATCGACGCGCGCTACACGAGCCGCACGAACGATCAGGATCTCGACGTGCTGACGCTGAAGGCGCGGGTGGCGCGCGGCCAGGGCCGCGAGGCCGATGCCGCCAAGCTGCTCGACTCGATCGCCAAGCGCGACGGCACGCGCGGCGACGCGCTGCTCGAGCTGGCCGCCTACCACCAGGCCCGCGGCGACCAGGAGCGCGCGCTGCTCTACGTGGAGCGCGCCGAGAAGCTCGAGGACTTCGAGTACCCGGCGCTGCTCCGTCACGCCCAGATCCTCGTCCAACGCCGCGACTACCCGGGCGCCGTCAAGGTCCTGCGCCGCGCGCTGCAGATCAAGAGCGAGCCCCGCGTCGAGCGCTTCCTCGCCAGCGTCGAGCGGGCGATCCCGGCGGAGCAGACGCTGTAGAGACCTTCGCTAGCGGGCCGAGAGGACTGTCGCTTCCGGCCAGCTCGTCTGCTGCCGCACGAGCTTCGAGCTGGACAGCGCGAACGGGAACGACGGTGCGACGCCGCTCGTCACGACGACGCCGTTCATGTCCAGGGACAGGTTCGCGACGTGGGACTGCCGCCGCGGCGCGGCGCCGAGGCGAAGCTCGCCGCTGTAGCTGGCGTCCGACTTCGACGTGCGCGTGTTTTGCGGCATCTCGAGCAGCTCGAAGCGCGCGATCGGGATCCGGTAGCGGATCTGGAACTCTCTGCCGTTCGAG
>CAYOHN010000139.1:1444-8830 GCA_964403735.1 uncultured Spirochaetales bacterium
CGAGTTCGAGCGTTGCCGTCGCGGGCGCGCCGAAGTCGACCACACGGAGTCCCTGCTGGCGGAGGAACCGCCGCGCGAGTTTGGCGTCGAGCTCCCAGGAATCGCCGATCTCGACCGGACCGTCCGGCTGCAGCAGCGCCGGTCCGAGCGTCGCCTCGAACTGGCTCGCGAGCAGCTCCGTGAGTAGCGATTCGCGCCGGCGATCGAGCCGTTCCTCGCCGACGAAGATCCGCGCGCTGCCGCCCGGTCGGCGCCGGAGTTCGTACGTGACGGGATCCGGGAACAACGAGCCGGATCCCTCCGGACGCTCGTAGCGGAGACGGGCGTGTTCGTGACGCTCGCGGAGCGACGCGCCGGCGTCGTCGACGTCGAGGATCACGACCGACGCGTCGTAGCGGAGTCGGACCTGTTCTCCGGCGGCGCGCGTCGCCGGACTCTGGGAACGCGCTCGTGTGTGCGTGGTGGCATCGATCGACAGCGTGAAGCGATCGCCGACTTCGTGTCGGGGCGTGAGCTGGAGGTCCGCGGCGCTGGCGAGCGAGCCGGCGAGCAGCGCGAACGGAACGAGGACGAGACGGGCGGCAGCCTTCATGCGACTCCTCATCGCTCGCAGCGGTCCGGCGCTGCGAGTCGTCGCGGTCGCGGGAAGGAGTTCCGTCGACCGCGTCGGTCCGACAAGAGATCGGCGACACGAAGGACTGTCTTTACGGTCCCGGAATCGTGAAGATCGATGAAGGAATCGTGAAGAAAGGCGGCGTCAGCGGCCTTCCAGCGTCTCGAGAATCACGCCTTCACGAAGACCCCAGTCCGAGACGGTGAGACCGCGCAAGCGGAGCGCCTCGACGATGGTGTCGAGGATCACCGCGCCGGTGGGGACGAGGTCCGCACGCCGCCGGCTCATGCCCGGGAGCCGCAGGCGCTGCTCCTGATCCGAACGCGACAGCATGCGCGTCAGCTCGCGAATCGCGTCGGCCTCGAGGAAGCGTCCCTGGATCGAGGTCTCCGGGTCGCGGCCTTCGGCGGCCGCCTCGAGCCGCGCGAGCGCCCGCAGCGACCCGCCGCTGGCGATGGCGGGCTGCGGCGTCCAGCGCTCGATCGCGTCGCGGTAGTCGGCGAGCCGTTCGCGGACGCGTGCGCGGATCGCGCGCCGTTCTTCGCGCGTCATCGGGTCACTGCGGACCAGCTCGGCGTGCAGGCGGGCGGTGCCGAGCGGCAGCGTCGTCTCCCAGCGGACGTCGCGATCGTCGCCGGTGATCAGCTCGAGACTGCCGCCGCCGAGATCGACGCCGAGCGCCAGGCGCGAGCCCACCGCGAGCCGATGGCGGAACGCCGAGAACGTGAGCCGGGCCTCTTCGATGCCGGAGATCACGCGCGTCGGCACGCCGACGGCTTCGCCGATCCGGTCGGCGACCTCCTGGCCGTTGTCCGCGTCGCGGATCGCAGACGTAGCGATCGGGAGCAGCAGGTCCGCGCCGGCGCTGCGCGCCATCTCGGCGAGCTGTCGGGCGGTCTCGACGGCGCGGACGCACACGGTTTCGGGAATGCCCGCACCATCGCCGATCAGCGCGCCGAGCCGCAGCATCGTGCGCTCCCGCAATACGCGCTCGATGTCGCCCTCCGGTGTCGCATCGGCCACGAGCAGGTGGAACGAGGTGCTGCCGAGGTCGAGCACCGCGAGACGCACGGATCGGCCGTCGCGCTCCTCGCGATCCGGGTCGCCCGCGCCCGGCGTCGCTGGCGGCGGCACGTAGGAGGCGCGCCAGGGGCCGGAGCCGTGCTGTTCCAGCGTCCACATCGATGCCTTCTCGTAGCGCGGCTCGTCGTCGAGGTCGGCGCCTTGCGCCCGCACGTGTTCGAGCAGCGCCGCGACGTGGTCGCTATGGCTGCACAGCACGGCGGTCTCCCCGCGCAGCGTCGGAAGCAGCTCGTCGACCTTCGCGGGGTCGCGCCGCTCATCGAGGCGTTCGTCGATTTCGATCGGCAACCCCGTCGCCAGCGCGAGCGGCGCCAGCGTCTGGCGACAGCGCAACGCCGGGCCGGCGATCAGGCGCCGGACGCCGCTGCCGGCGAGCGCCTTCGCCAACTGCTGCGCCTGCGCGCGGCCCTCGTCGCTGAGCGGACGCAGCCATGTCGGTCCGCGCCATCGGGACCGTTTGGCCGCCCTGCCATGTCGAACGAGAAAGAGCTTCATGTTGCCCCGGGGCCCGTGACGGCCGAGACCCGATCGACGAGCCCGCGACGCGACGGGCGCGATGCGCGCGGTGCGGAACGGGGGGGCGAGATCCGACCGCAATGGCCGAAGGGTGCGACGACGACCGCTGCAGCGCAAGAGGATCGGCACTGCTGCGTCGAAGAAGATTTCGCGAAGCCGGTGCCGGAACTCCCGAGAGAACCGCGATCGCCTGCGGCCGGCGGGTTCAGTGCGACGCCAGCCCGAGCATCAGCTCGAGGTTCTGCACGGCCGCGCCCGCCGCGCCCTTGCCGAGGTTGTCGAGCACGGCCACCAGCAACAGGTGCCCGGCGGCATTCGACACCACGTGCAGATCGATGCGGTTGGTGTCGTTGCACGCGCGAGGGTCGAAGCTTTGCTCGTCGAGCCGCGCGGGGTCGGCGAACGGGACGACCTGCACGTGGGGCTCGTTCTCGTAGCGCGCGCGCAGTGTCTCCCAGACCGTCTTGCCGTCGGCGCCAGCGCGCAACAGCGCGGCGTGGAGCGGGAGTTCCACCCGCATCCCGCAGCGGAACGGACCGACGGCCGGAACGAATTGCGGTTCCGTCGCGAGGCCGCTCCAGCGCAGCATTTCCGGCACGTGCTTGTGGCGCGCGCCCAGCGAGTACGGCGCTTCGTACGGAAGCCCGAGCAGGTCGTTCGCCGGATCCTCCCACTTGCCGATCAGCGGTTTCCCGCCGCCCGAATAGCCGGAGAGGGCGTGGATCGACAGCGGCGTATCGGGTGCGAGCAGACCGGCGTCGACGAGCGGCCGGACGAGGAGCAGGAACGCCGTCGGGTAGCAGCCGGGGTTCGAGACGCGCTTCGCCGCGCGGATCGCTTCGCGTTGCCCGGGCGCGAGTTCCGGGAGACCGTAGACCCAGCCGTCGGCGACGCGGTGCGCGGTGCTCGCATCGAGGAGGCGCACCGGCGCGCCGTCTGCCCACGCGGCGGCTTCCCGCGCCGCGTCGTCCGGCAGACACAGGACCGCGATGTCCGCCGCGCAGACAGCCGCCCGCCGCGCAGCCGGATCCTTGCGCTCGGACTCCGAGAGCGCCGTGAGTTCGACGTCCCGCCGCCGCTCGAGCAGCTCGCGGATGCGGAGCCCGGTGGTGCCGACGGATCCATCGAGAAAGATCCGAGGTTGCATGACCGCGGAGGGTAGCTCGCGCCGTCAACAAAGGGGCCGGGTTCGCGGTCGGCTCACGATCGCGGCACCCTCGCTCCGTGGCGCCTTCCGATCTCGTCGAGTGTCCGCACGCGGACCTTTGCCCGGGCTGTCCGCTCCTCGCGTTGACGGCGCCGGCACAGCTCGAGGCCAAGGCGGAGCGCCTCGCGCAGGCACTCGCTCCCTACGCCGTGCTTCACGCGCTCGCGCCCGATCCCGTGCAAGCCGCGCCGACACGAACGGACTACCGCACGCGCGCGAAGCTCGTCGTGGGCCCGGGTCCGCGTGTGGGTCTGTATGCGCGCGGCACGCACGAGATCCTCGATCTGCCGGGTTGTCGCGTGCTCGCACCGGTGATCGCCGAGGGGCTCGTCGCGCTCCGCCGCCTGCTCGCCGATCCACCCGCGGATGCGGGCTCCGCGCTGCGCGCCGAGGGCGACGGCCCCGGCCGGCTGCGCGCACTCGATCTGCGCGAGGTCCGCGACGACGCCAGCGCCGGGCTGCTGGTCACGCTCGTGATCCGGGTGCCGCCGGATCCCGACCTCGGCGAGGCCGCCAACGCTGCGGAACGGCTGGCCGCCGCCCTTCCGTCGCTCCTCGGTGTCGCCGTCAGCTTCCACGATGGCCGTTCGCCGCAGCTCCTGGGGACGCCGCCGATGGCGATCCGCGGACCGCGCCTGCACCGCGACGAGACGCGCGCCGGCGCGCCGTGGAACTTCGCGTCCGCGGGCGGCTTTGCGCAGGCCCATCGCGCGCAGGCCGCGGAGATCCAGGCGCATGCCGAGGCGGCGATCGCGCCGAAGCCCGGCCGCCGCGTTCTCGACGTCTACGCCGGCAGCGGCGCGCTCGGTCTCGCGCTCGCTGCGGCCGGCGCACAGGTGACAGCCATCGAATCCTTCGAGTCTGCTGCGGACGCAGCGCTCGCCGCCGCGCGCGAGCAGCGCATCGATGGCTTCGCGGTGCGTGCGAAGAGCGCCGAGGCCGCATTGCCCGCTCTGCTCGCCGTCGGCGAGCGCTTCGCCGCCGCCGTCGTGAACCCGCCGCGGCGCGGCCTCGCGCCGCGCGTGCGGGATGCGCTGGCGAGACTGTGTAGCGACCAGCTCGTCTACGTCTCGTGCGAGCCCGAGACGCTGGCGCGGGATCTCACCGATCTGGCGTGGCGCGGCTGGCGCACGGCCCGGCTCTCGCCGTTCGATCTGATGCCGCTGACCGCCGAGGTCGAGTGCGTCGCCGTGCTGGAGCCGGCCGAGCCGCCGCTGCTGTCGGTCCTGTTCGAGGACGACGATTGGCTCGCCGTCGACAAGCCGCCGCATCTGCCGACCGTTCCGCATCCCGAGCGGACCGGATCGCTGCTCGAACACGTGCGCCGGCTGCCGGGCGGGGACGCCGCGGTGCCCGTGCACCGCCTCGATGCCGAAACGAGCGGCGTGTGTCTGTTCGCGCGCTCGATTGCGGTCGCCGGCGCCGCCCAGCGCGCGCTCGCGGATCCATCTTCTGCCAAGCGATACCTCGCCCTCGTCCGCGGCATCGCCCGCGCACACGGACGCATCGCGCGGCCGATCGTCGAGGACCGCAAGACACGCGCCGCCGCGACGCGCTACCGGCGTCTCTCCGTGGTGTCGGGACACGCGCTGCTGTCGGTGGCGCCGGAGACGGGCCGGACCCATCAGATCCGCCGCCACCTCGCCGGCATCGGCCAACCGGTGCTCGGCGACGAGCGGTACGGGCATGCGGCGTCCAACCGCCACGTCTTCGAGCGTGTCGGCCTCGATCGTCCGTTTTTGCATTGCGCGGAGATCGAGGTGCCCCAGCCGCGGACCGGCGCCGCGCTGCGGATCCGGGCGCCGCTCGCGCCGGATCTCGGGGCCACATTCGCGAGACTCGGCGGGGATCCCGCATCCCTCGAACTCCCGGCTGCACTCCCTGACGCAGACGGCGCGATGTCTTCCCGGAATCGACGCCAAAGCGACCGCGACGACTGAACGAAACTCCCCGGCTGCGCCTCGCACCCGCCTCGGAATGCCACGAGTCTGCCATCGCACCGACCACGAACTCGTTTATTCCTGCGTCTCCCTTCCCAGAACACGAGCCGGAGCCCATCGCTTCGAGCTCGCAGGAGACGCGATGACTTCGCGATCGATCCGATTCGGCATGACGCTGGCCGTGGCGGCCGCCATGGTGGCGCCGTTCTCCGCACAGGCGACCGGCGCGTCTGGTGCGACCCGTCAGTGCCTCGACAACCTGAAGAACACCCTCCAGATCATCCACAGTTCGGACAACGAATCGTCGTTCCAGGATCCGAACACGCTCGAGGAGAAGATCCTCGGCTACTCCGCGGTCGTTCGGGGTCTCCGGCTGCTCGGCGGGTCGCAGTGCACGCCGGCGCTGCACCTGACGGCGGGGGACCACACGATCCCGGGCCCGTTCTATCAGGCGTCCGTCGAGGTCCCCGACCTCGGGGCACCCGGTCTCGCCGACATCGCGATGTACAACTTCAACCGCGTGCGAGCCAACGGCATGGGCAACCACGAGTTCGACGGCGGCATCGACGAGTTCGCGACGATGCTGGCGACGGCGGAGTATCCGTTCATCGCGGCCAACCTCGACTTCTCGAACGTCGTGCTGGCCGACGGCACGCCGCGGATCCGCGCGGGAATCGACGCGGGGCCGTGCGTGGTGGCGCGTGGCAAGGTGGTGAAGAGCTGCTGGGTGCAGGCGGGACTCGATCGGGTCGGCCTGATCGGCCGGGCGCCGGCGGACTTCTTCAACGTGATCGAGGACCCGCCGACGCGCATCCCGGGACTCGACTTCGTCGGCGGCCGCGACGCGGACAATCAGCCGCTGGTCTCCGGTGTCGATCAGGTGCTCGAACAGGCCGATGCGCTGCGCCGGCGCGGCGTCCGCCGCATCGTTCTGCTCGATCACGCCCAGGACTTCACCGGCGATCCGATCCTCGCAGAGAACCTGCGCGATATCGACCTGATCGTGACGGCCGGCTCGACCGGCTTCATGGCCAACGCCGAGCCGAGTGGCCCGTTCAGCCTGCTGCGCGCCGGCGACGCGCCGGAGCTCGACTACCCGCAGGTGCGCACGGATCGCGACGGCAACACCTTGCTCGTCGTCAACAGCGACCAGCTCTACCGCTACGTCGGCAACCTGATCGTCCGCTTCGATCACAAAGGCCGGGTCGTCGGCTTCGACGGCGACCACAGCGGACCCGTCTCGACGGATCCGGTCGGACAGGTGGCCCTCGGTCAGCTGGTCGGCGCAAATGCGGTCCAGCCGGATCGGCAGGTGGAGCAGGTCTTCCGCTCGATCCAGCAGACGCCGAGCATCCAGGATGCGTTCACGCGGGTCGGCTCGACGAACTTCCCGCTGAACGGCACCCGCGCCGACGTTCGGACGCGCGAGACCAACCTCGGCCGCCTCGCCGCGGACTCGACGCTGGTCTTCACCCGCCAGCAGTTCCCGGCGCTCGGCGTTGACGTGGCGCTGAAGAACGGCGGCGGCATCCGGGACGACATCGTGGGCCCCGAGATCATCCGGCTGACGATCCAGGCCGCACTGGCGTTCGACAACAAGCTGTCGATCGTCGAACTGACGGCAGACCAGCTGCTGGCGGCGATGGAGAACTCCGTGAGCCGCGTGCCCTCCGTCGATGGCCGCTTCCCGCAGATCGCCGGCATGCAGCTCGAGTTCGACGCGACGCAGCCGCCGCTCGAGGCCCAGACCAGCGTTGTGACGCCGTCCCGTGTCGTGACGCTGCGGATCACGCGCGCCGATGGCACCGTCGACACGCTCGTCGAGAGTGGGGTCGTCCAAGGCTCCCTCGCTCGAACCTTCGTACTGGCGACCAACAGCTTCCTGCTGACCGGCGGCGACGGCTACGTGGCGTTCTCCGCGGGAACGCCGCTCGCCGAGACGGCGATCGGCGAACAGCAGATCCTCGAGCAGCACATCCAGGACGTCCTCGGCGGGGTCGTCGACCTCGCGGACCCGCCGGCCGATC
>CAYOHN010000140.1:0-8690 GCA_964403735.1 uncultured Spirochaetales bacterium
GATCGCCCCAGGCTCTGCGGTGCAGCGCGACGAGCATCAACAGCGAGACCGCGATCTGCGCACCCCGTCAGCAGCGATGGAGCGGCAATGCGCACGGCCAGATTCAGCGTTCCGTCCGCCCGAAAGCTGCTGTCGGGATTTCCGATGGCATAGCTCTGGAGCTTGGGCACATCGGTCGGGGGCATGACGCCTGTGCCGAACGCACTGGTCACCGCCAAGAACGCGACCCAGTAGGACCCGGCTTCGAGATCCAGCGCCAGTTCCTCGACCCCGTACCAGCTGCCCGGATAGGGGAGCGTCCCCGCCGCCGGAACCGAAAAGGCCCCGAGCCAACGGACGTCCGACGGGTCCAGCTCCGCTCCGACGTCTCCGTATCGCCGCATTCAACGGGTAAGCATCATAGGGGGTGGCGTCTGCGAGTCGGTGCGTGAGGTCGTGGGGAGGGAGGAGATGGTGCCTCCCGAGCCCGTCGGAGATCCCCGAGTTGGAGATTCAACGATCGCCAACGAGAGGAGACACCGATGGAACGGACCATCGGGCTGGACGCCCATGCCGCGAGCTGCACGCTGGCGGTGATCTCGCAGACGGGCCGGAGGCTCGAGGACTTCCCGGTCGAGACCAACGGGCAGGCGCTTGTCGAGGCGATCCGGCTGATCCCGGGTCTCGAGTGCGCGTTTCGGAGCATCGTGAACACCTCGATCGGGATCGTGAACGCGTAGATCGGTCATCGTGAACACCGGGATCCGGGATCGTGAACGGTGCATTCTCCCCCCAGGAGCAGGAGGGGGAGCGGGTGTCGCTGGACAGGCTGGCGTGGCCGTCGTGCCTCCTTGACGGGAGGCGAAATGGCGGGCGCGAGGCTGTCGATGCGAAGGACTCGAGAGATTCTGCGGTTGAAGTGGAGTGAGAGGAGATCCTCGAGGGCGCAGTAACCCTGGTCATCACGCAGCGCAACAAAGGTCCGCTCTACCCTCGCTACGAACGGATGCTCGCCGGCGGGACGAAGCCGAGTCTCGCCAAGCTCACGAATGCGCGCATCATCGCAGCGACCGTATTGCGGATGGGGAAGGACGAGGAGGAATACCGGCCGGAGCGGAGCCGGCCTGGCATCGAGTCAGACCGCAGCGCGTAGTCGACCTTTCCGGCCGGTTGGAAACTGCACGAAGACGGAGTCGCCTCGAGGTGCGGGCGCGTATTGGGTTCGGAGATGAGCATCCATGTTCGTCCTGGTCCAGGGACCCCGTCTCGGAGACCCTACGGGTAAGCTATGCCCCTCCACAGAACCGAAAGAAGCAATGGCCAGACAAGGCCCAGATGGAAGGATGGTTCTCACGCTCGCGTGAAGAACAGCGCTGCTACGAGAACGCCCAGCACGAGGACTGACTCGATCGTGTGTTCACCGACACCGGATCTCCCACGTCGTTCGCGCCGCCGCCCCGGTGCGAACCCGGGAGACCGACTTCGACTCGAGGTTGCCGAGCCCACGCAGGGGCAGACGCCCGGAGCGAGGACGCCGGAGCGCACGGAGAAGTGCGTCTTGCGATCCCCCCCTAAGGAAGGCGAACCAGCGGGCCGTTGTCGGGGCGATAGGGGCGTTGTGGCAAGACCCTCCGGGGAGTGGGCTCCGAGCCGGTAGCGTGCCACCTATCCTGCTGGCAGTTCGCCCGGACAGTCGGAATCAGTGTCCACACCCTGCGCAACTGGGAACAGGGGCGCAGGAAGCCGGAGGGACCCGCCATCGCACTCCTGCGAATCGCGGCGCGGCATCCTAGGATCATCCGCGAGAGTCTGGGCTTTGCTGCTCAGCGTCATCGGTTGCTTGCATCAACTCTGGTGCAAGGGCAGCAACCTGTTGATTTTTCTCAGCGGAGAGGTGGCCGAGCGGTCGAAGGCAGCGGTCTTGAAAACCGCCAGGCGCGAAAGCGTCTCGAGGGTTCGAATCCCTCCCTCTCCGCCAGTTTTTCGGCGCCGGCGGGGCCGCCCTATGCGCGCAGGGGAGGCGGCGAAACGGGGCCCCGACCCCCGGCGCCCGCCATGCTCGGCGGCTATGATCCGCCTTCTCCGAGTGCCGGAGAGGTGGCCGAGTGGCTTAAGGCACAGGTTTGCTAAATCTGCGTATGGGAAACCGTACCGAGGGTTCGAATCCCTCCCTCTCCGCCAACCCCTGATCCCGCCGCCCGCGGTGCTCGGCACCCTCGGGGCGGTCGTTTTCCCCGTTTCTTCGCTGGAGTCTTCGCCGGAGAGATGGCCGAGTGGCTGAAGGCACGCGCCTGGAAAGTGCGTGTACCGGAAACGGTACCGTGGGTTCGAATCCCACTCTCTCCGCCAGCCCTTCGAGGCGCCGGGTGATTCGCTAGTTTCCCGGCCTCGAGCGCCCGTAGCTCAGTTGGATAGAGCGCCAGGTTGCGGACCTGGAGGTCACAAGTTCGAGTCTTGTCGGGCGCGCCATCGGTCTTCCCTGCGACCGAGGGCGGCGACGTGCCGCCCTCGGCCGTTTTCGATGATTGCGTTCTTCGGTCTTGGTCCGGGACCTGCTCCGGGAGCCGCTCGATGCGCACCGCCTGTCCCTACGCCGACTGGGCGCCCGGGAGCGTCGCGTTCTGTGAGGAGCGGCTGTGCGCGTGGATCGTCGAGCCGTCCAACACGGCCTCGTCGCTCGCCTATCTGATCGTCGGCGCGTGGATGTGGCGGGCGATGGAGCGTCCGCGTGACCCTCCCTCGCCTGCATCGTCGTCGCGCAGTTCGTGATCGGCATCGGCTCGCTCGCGTTTCACGGCACCGGGACGCTCGCCGGGGAGCGGATCGACCAGGCGGGGATGTTCCTGCTATCGGGCCTGGTGTTGGTGTTCGCGGCGTCGTCTGCTCGGGGATGGTCCGCGCGGACGGGGGCCGCTGCCTATGGGGCAGCGGTGCTGGCGAGCTCCGGCGTCAATGCGTGGCTGCCGCGGATCGGCATCCCGCTGTTCGCCGCGCAGCTCGTCGCGGGCATCGCGTGGGAACTCCGGCTCCATCGACGCGAACGCGATCGCAGCTCGTACCGCCATCTGTTCCGAGCGCTCGCGATCTTCGCGGTCTCGTTCTCGTTCTGGGCGCTCGACATCAGCGGCGTCGTGTGTCGGCCCGATAACCATCTGGTGACGGGCCACGCCGTCTGGCACGTCTTGAACGCCGTTTCGATCTACGAGCTCTATCGGTTCCAGCGCGCGCGGCTCGTGCAGCGCGAGGCTCAGGATCCGCTCGGGACGTCCGCCCCGATCATCCGCCGATAGCCGCGGCGCACCAACCGGTGGGCGGTCACCGGAAACAGCCGCTTGACCCAGTCCGCGACGAACGTCTCGCGACAAACCCGTACGCGCATCTCCCCCCGCTCGACGCCCCGGACGATCCGCTCGGCCACCCGTTCGGGCGCCATCGCACGGCGTTCGAAGCGCTCGGCCATCCGCTGTTTCGTCGCGTCGTCGGCCATCCGGCTGGCCTGGACGATGTTGGTCTTCACACCTCCCGGGTGCACGACGGTCACACCGATGCCGCTGTCCGCGAGTTCCGCCCACAGCGATTCGGAGAAGCCGCGGACCGCGAATTTGGTGGCGCAATAGCTGCTCTGCGTCGGCAAGCCGATGATCCCGAACAGGCTCGAGACATTGACGATGTGGGCCTCCGGCCGCGTGCGCAGCAGCGGCAGGAACGCCTTGCAGCCGTGCACGACACCCCAGAAGTTCACGCCGACGATCCAGCGCAAGTCCTCGATCGACTGCTCCTCGAGCGTCCCCGTCACCGACACGCCGGCGTTGTTGATCAGCAGATCCGCACCGCCGAACTCTCGTTGCACGTCGGCGGCGAACGCGAGCATGCGATCCCAGTCGGCGACGTCGACGACGTGACACGAGGCACGGACACCCAGGGAGCGCGCCCGCATCGCCGTCTCCTCGAGTCCGGCGACGTCGACATCGGCCAGCGCGAGCGCGCAGGCACGCTGTGCGAGCACCTCCGCCACTGCGCGGCCGATGCCGCTGGCTGCGCCGGTCACCACCGCCGTCCTACCCCGAACTTCGCGCATCACGTCCCTCCCGTTTGCCGAGTGGGGGAACGTCCCTCAGGAACGGCGCGCGTCAACTCCTGCGCTGGGATCTCTTCTTGCCCTCGGTACCGGGCAGTCGCAGCAGCCGCCCGACAATGCTCTTTTTGGGCTTGCGCATCGAGAGCAGGCGCAGCTCGCGTAGCGCCTCGGTGCAGTCCGGGCGTTTCTCGACGGCCGTGACGAACATCTTCTCGGCGAGATCGAGGCGGCCGGCGGCCTGGGCCAGCCGACCGAGGAACAGGTACGGCTTGTCGCGATCGGGAGCGAGCTTGGCCCCGCGCTTGACCAGCGTGAAGGCCTTGCGAAAGACCTCCTCGTCGTGGCCGTGCGTCAGGTAGTAGGCCCAGCCGCAGAAGGCGAGGTACTCGCCCTCGTCGGGATACAGCTCGCTGGCCCGCTCGAAGTGCGCCAGCGCGCCGGCCCAGTCGTAGACGCGGAGGCGCGATTCGCCGGCCTGGAACTCCTGCTCGGCCGCGAGCGCGCGCTGGGCTTCCTCGGCCGCCTCGGCGTTCCTGGCGTCGCGGTTCGGGTCCTGGCGATACTGCTCGAGCCGCACGGGGTCGGCGAGCAGTTGGTACGCGCGCGTGATCTCCCGGAACGCCTCCTCGGCGAGATCGCGGACGACTTCGCTGGCGGCCGCAAAGCGGTCCGGGTGAGCTCGCTTGGCCAGCTCGGTGTAGGCGCGTCGGATGTCGGATGTCGTCGCGTCGGGGCGCAGCCCGAGCTTGTCGAACGGACTCGGCCGGCGCAGGCCGACGAGCAGTGCGGCCAACGCCGAGCGCTGCTCGTGATCCGCGGCGTAGTGCATGGAATCGGCATCGGCGGACACCGCGGAAGGGGCGACCGTCCTCGCAGCCGCAGGAGAGGAACCGACCGGCGGGCTCGCCGCGGCTTCGCGCGCCACCACGGCCCGGGCCGCCGGCGCTGGCCGCGAGGGCCGGGAAGACATCGGCACGACGACGCCATCGGGACCCGAACGCTTCTCGGGCGCTGGGGTGACGTGCAGCCGGACGCGAGCCGCCGGTCCTCCGTTGCGCACCACCGCGCCATCGCGTAGCTCGAGCAGGCCGGTCTCCAGCAGCGCGTAGGCGGTCCGGCGCGTCTCGGCTGCACGCTGCAGCAGCGCGCGGACCGGAACGCCGCGTTCGGCCTCGGCGAGCAGACGCACGTCGGCGTCGGTGACTTCGATCTCCTGGAAGGAATAGAACGGGTTCGAGCCGGCGAGCGCGACGTGGTCGACGTGCTGGCGCAGCACGGCATCGATGCGTTCGATCGCGAATCGACTGGCGACACCGATTCGGATCACATCGGCAGGACTGCGTACCGTGCTGAGCGCGCTCGCGCGCTCGAGTCGGGCTCCGAGGACGAGCTCGAACCGGCCGCGCGTCCATGCGAAGAGTTCGAAGAGCTTGTCTTCGGCGTGATCGCGCAGGGCGCCAGCGAGATCCTCCTCGGAGAGCACCTGCATCGCACGCAGCACCTCGCCCTGCCGTCCTTCCCCTCGTTGCATCCGGCGGATCGATTCCTGGATGGCGCAGCGGTCGGTGCGGCCGTTGCGCAACAACCATTCGCCGAACCGTTCGCCCGGTACATTGGAGCGGACGGAGGCGGCGCGACCGTCGACGAACTCGATCTCCTTGCGCCGCGGTCCGTCCTCGAAGCGCAGGACGCCACACGCGCGCAGGCCGTGGGCCTCGTGGAGCAGGGCAGGGAACGGCAGGACCTGGAGCGTCCCGCGCAGCGGAGCCGAACGGACGGCGCGCGGACGAGAGGCGGTCCCGCGCGCAGCGCCCGCCGGCGGCGGCAACAGCTTGCGGATCCGGCCGCCGAGGTTCTCCAGCGCAACCGGCTTCATCAGGATCGCGCTGGCCCGCAGCCGGCGCGCCTGCTCCACCTGCTCTGCCGTCGGCGCCGTCGCGCTCAGGAACAGGGCCGGCATCTCCGAACGGGCATCCTTGCGCGCGCGGATGGCCGCCAGGACGCCGAGACCATCTCGCCCGGGCAACCCGAGGTCGACGACCGCGAGCGCAGGAGCGGATTCCTCGACGGCGCGCAGCGCCGCCTCCCCGTCGTGGGCCGCCGCGACGCGGACGCCATCGATGCCCAGCGCACGGGCCAGGATTTGACACAGTCGGCGATCGGCATCGGCGCAGAGGATGGTGGGTGACATGAGCGGCCGCGGTCATTGATCGCCCGGCGGACGCGCCGGCTTGAGGATTTTCGGGGGGATCTGGCCCCAATGCAGGAGTTCTGCCGACTCGCGGAAGGCCCGGGACCCGGATCGCGATCGAATCGGCACGCGAGAGCAGAGCGATTCGTGCGATGATCCGGAATCGGGAGGTAGCCATCGCCATGGGGATCTTGTCGTGGATCGTGGTCGGACTGCTCGTCGGAGTACTCGCCAAGTGGCTGATGCCGGGGCCGGACCCGGGCGGCATCATCGTCACGACGCTGCTCGGGATCGCAGGGGCGTTCGTGGGGGGGGCCATCGCTTCGGCCGTCGGCATCGGCAGCTTCAGCGGCTTCAACGTGCCGAGCCTCATCGTCGCCATTGCCGGCGCGATGCTGCTGCTCTTCGCTCATCGCAAGCTCCGCTCGGGCTGAGTGCACGCGACTCACGGCGCCCCGCGGAGCCACCAGAACGGCGGGGCTTCGAGCTTTCGCGTGAACTCGTCGGGCTCGATCGCCTCGCCGAACAGGTAGCCCTGCATGCGCGCACAGCCGTAGGAGCCGAGTAGCTGCATCTGCTCGACCGTCTCGACCCCTTCGCCGACGGTGCTGAGATTCAGCGCGTGTGCCATCTGCACGATGGTCGAGGTGATCGTGGCGTCGGCGGGGTCGGTCGCCAGTGCGCGCACGAACGACTGGTCGATTTTCAGCGTATCGACGGGAAGCCGCTTCAGGTAGGCGAGTGCCGAGTAGCCGGTGCCGAAGTCGTCGATGGCCATGCGCACGCCCAGGCCCTTCAGCATCGCGAACTGCGCCAGCGTCCGTTCACTGTCGTGCAGCAGGCTGCGCTCGGTGATCTCGAGCTCGAGGCAGTCGGCGCGCAGACCCGTTTCGACCAGCGTCGCGCGGACCTCGCGCACGAAGTCTTCGGGCTGAAACTGCTGGGGCGAGACGTTGACCGCGATGCGCAAGCCCGGGTAGCCGAGCGCCTGCCAGCGCGCCGTCTGCGCGCAGGCGGAGCGAAGCACCCATGTGCCGATCGACACGATCAGCTGCGTACCCTCGGCAATCGGCAGGAACTCCCCCGGCAGGACGAGACCGTGTTTCGGGTGGCGCCAACGAAGCAATGCTTCGGCCCCGACGATCCGCCCGCGGCCGACGTCGACCACGGGCTGGTAGTACAGGACGAGTTCGCCGCCCTCGAGCGCCTCTCGGAGCCGTCGATCGAGGGACGTCTGCCCTGCCTTCTCCGGACTGCGCCGATCGGGCTGCCAGTGGACGATGCGGTCGCGGCCGGCCGCCTTCGCCCGGTACATGGCGGCATCGGAGTTCTTGAGCAGGCTCTCGGTGTCGTTGGCGTCGCGGGGAAACATCGCGATGCCGATGCTCGCGGAGATCGATGGGCTATCCGGCTCGGACGAAATCGGTTCGCGAATCAGCGCGAGCACCTTCTGCGCGATGCGGACCGCATCGTCCTCGTCCTCCAGATGTGTCAGCAGGATCGCGAACTCGTCCCCCCCCAGACGCGCGCCGGTGTCGCTCTTGCGCAGACAGCTCCCGATCCGCTGGCCGACGAGGCGGAGCAACGCGTCGCCGGCCAGATGGCCGATCGAGTCGTTGATCTGCTTGAAGTCGTCGATGTCGAAGAAGAGCACCGCGAGGCGGTCGCGATTGCGCCGCGCGGAGGCCACGGCCTGTTCGAGTCGGTCCTGGAACAACGTCCGGTTGGCGAGGCCGGTGAGCTGGTCGTAGCTGGCGAGCTGGCGGGCGCGCTCGCGAGCAATGCTGAGCTCGATGAACATCCGCTGGTTGCGGATCGCGTGGTGGATGCTCCAGGTGAGCGATCCCGGGCTGATGGAACTCTTCAACAGATACCCGCGCGCGCCGATCTCCACGGCTCGCAGCGCCAACGTCTCGTCGTCCGTATCCGCGACGAGGACCACGGGGACCAGCGGCGCCCGCACGCGCGCCTGACTCGCCGCCGCGAGTTCGCGGGAGCCCCCCTCGCCGACGTCGATCAACAGGACATCGACCTCGTTGCGCTCGAGCGTCTCGAGCGCCTGCGAGAGCGAGTGCATGCGCGCGAAGCGGAACGGGGGATCGGAGGCCGTGGACTCGAGCAGCGCCCGGATCAGCTCGGCGTCCGCATCGTGATCGCTGACCAGCAACACGCGGTGGGCGTCTGCCGTCCCCTTGGTTGTCTCGGAGGCTCCCATGTCGCCGCCTGCTCGCTCCCTCGACCGCTCGACGGCGGCTCGGCACGGACTCCGATCGAAGTCCCTGGCTCGCGCTTCTCCATCGGCGTTCCGGAGCCGGCGCTTGAAGACGATTACGACACGAAAACAGGTTGCGAGAAATCTCGATCTGGTCCGACGCGTAGAGGGCCCGGGCGGACGGCTTCTTGCCACCCGGTTCTGGCAACCCGCTCAGCGCGCGCGGCCGC
>CAYOHN010000141.1:0-8686 GCA_964403735.1 uncultured Spirochaetales bacterium
GAATGGGACGCGCTGCGCAAGGTCTTCAACGACGACGCGCTGCGCACGCGCGCGATCGCGCATCTGCTGCCCACGGACTGGACCGTGGCCGACATCGGCACCGGCACCGGCATCCTCGCGGCCGAGCTCGCCCGCCTCGGGATGCACGTGATCGCCGTCGATCACTCGCCGCGCATGCTCGAAGCGGCGCGCGCGAAACTGACCGAAGCGGGTCTGGCTGGCGCGCAGGAGTCTGCGGGGCGCGTCGAGCTGCGGGCCGGCGAGGCCAACGCCCTTCCCCTCGCCGATGCGGAAGTCCACGCCGCACTCGCCCACATGGTGCTGCACTATCTACCGGGACCCGTGGACGCCCTGCGCGAGATGGCGCGTGTCGTGCGGCCCGGCGGGGTCGTCGTCGTCGTCGACTTCGTGCGCCACCAGGCCGAGTGGATGCGCGAGGAGTTGGGCGTGTTGTGGCTCGGCTTCCCGCCCGACGAGGTCGACGGCTGGTTCCGCGAGGTCGGTCTCGAGCAGGTGCGCATCGAGACCCTGACCGCGCGCTCGCCGGCACGCGAGCTGCCGGCCGCGTTCCTCGCATCGGCGAGGAAGCCGCGCTGATCCGCGCCGTCGTCTTCGACGCGGCCGGGACCCTGATCCACGTGCGCGAGCCCGTCGGCGAGACCTACGCCCGGGTCGCCCGCCAGCACGGCGTCGACGTGCCGGCCTGGCGGCTCGACGATGCGTTCCGCCGGGTGCTCGCGAGCGCGCCGCCGATGGTCTTCCCGGGAGTCGATCTCGAACAGGTGGACGACCGCGAGCGGGACTGGTGGCGGGCGCGGGTTCGCGAGGTGTTTCGCGCGGCCGATCAGATCGCATCCATCGCGAATTTCGAGGCGCTCTTCGACACCCTCTTCTCCCATTACGCGAATGCCGCCGCCTGGCGCGCGACGCCCGACGCCTCGTCCGTGCTCCGGCGGCTCCGCAGCGACGGCCGGCGGCTCGCGGTGGCGTCGAACTTCGACTTCCGGCTCCCGTCGATCCTCGTCGGTCTCGGGATCGAGCCGCTGGACGCGGTGCTGCGGCCGGCCAGTCTCGGCGCCGCGAAGCCGGCCCCCGCGTTCTTCGCCGGCGTCGCCGCGCAGCTCTCCGTCGCTCCCGCGGAGGCGATCTACGTCGGAGACGAGCCGGTGCAGGATGTCGCCGCCGCGCAGCGCGCGGGCTGGCGCGCGATCGACGTCGCATCGCTTGCTACGCTCGGCGCTCTTCCAGATCGCATCCACGCCCTCGAGGAGAATCCCGCCCCATGAGCGCTCCGCGGCCGCCGCAGTCCCCGAACCCGTCGACGCCGTCCGATGCCGTCGCCTTCTTCCGCGAGCGCTTCGGCGTCGACGAGGGCTCGCTCGCCCGGACCTTCGAGACCGCGCTCGAGCGCCGCGTCGACGGCGCGGACCTGTTCTTCGAGTACGCGGTCCAGGATTCGGTGGCGCTCGAAGAGGGCATCGTGAAGAGTGGCGACCGCCACGTCGAGCAGGGGGTGGGCGTCCGCGTCGTCGCCGGAGAGCGCCAGGGCTACGCGCACTCGGACGACATCACCGTCGAGAGCCTGACGCTGGCCGCCAGCACGGCGCGCACGATTTCCGAGGGGGCCGCCACGCCGGGCGCCGTGGCGGTCGGCACGCCGGCGGCGCCTGCGCGGGATCTCTACTCCATCGCGACCGCACCCACCGACGTGCCGGTGGCGCAGAAGGTTCGCCTGCTCGAAGAGATCGAACGCTACGCGCGCGCCCGCGATCCGCGCATCGTGCAGGTGATGGCCAGCGTGATCGCGCAGCAGCGACACGTGCTGGTGGCAACGCACGACGGCGCCAGCGTCGGAGACGTGCGGCCGCTGATCCGGCTCAACGTGCAGGTCATCGCGCAGGACGCCACGGGACGTCATCGCGAGATCGGCTACCAGGGCATGGGCGGGCGCTACGAACTCGAGCGCCTGCTCGATCCTGCCGTGTGGCGACCGCTCGTCGACGAAGTTGTGCGCGTCGCCACGCTGAACCTCGACGCCGTGCCCTGCCCGGCCGGGACGATGGACGTGGTGCTCGGGCCCGGCTGGCCCGGCATCCTGCTGCACGAGGCGATCGGCCACGGGCTCGAGGGCGACTTCAACCGCAAGAAGACCAGCGCGTTCTCGGACCGCCTCGGCCAGCGCGTCGCGGCTCCCGGCGTCACCGTCGTCGACGACGGCACGCTGCCCGGACGGCGCGGCTCGCTGAACGTCGACGACGAAGGCACGCCGAGCCAGCGCACCGTGCTGATCGAGGACGGCGTGCTGGTCGGCTACCTGCAGGATCGCCTGAACGCGCGCCTCATGGGCATGGCGCCCACCGGCAACGGGCGCCGCGAGAGCTACACCCACCTGCCGATGCCGCGCATGACCAACACGTTCATGCTGGCCGGCTCCGAGGATCCCGCCGAGATTCTGCGCTCGGTCTCGCGCGGGATCTACGCGGTGTCGTTCGGCGGCGGCCAGGTGGACATCACCAGCGGCAAGTTCGTGTTCAGCGCCAGCGAGGCCTACAAGATCGAGGACGGACGGATCGGCGCCCCGGTGAAGGGCGCGACGCTGATCGGCAACGGCCCCGACGTGCTGACGCGCGTCTCGCGGATCGGCAACGATCTCGCGCTCGACCACGGCGTCGGCACGTGCGGGAAGGACGGCCAGTCCGTGCCCGTGGGCGTGGGCCTCCCGACGATCCGCGTCGACGGCCTCACCGTGGGAGGGACCGAAGCGTGAGCGCGAACGGCTCGTCCGCCATCGAGATCGCCCAGCGCGCCGTGCGCCGCGCACTCGACGCCGGTGCGCACTCGGCAGACGCCGCGCTCGCCGAGGGGGATTCGTTCGAGGCCCGCGTGCGCGGTCACGAGATCGACTTCGTGAAGCAGGCGCGCGAGCGCGTGCTCGGGATTCGGACCTTCGTCGCGGGGCCCGGCGGTCTGCGCACCGCCATCACGTCGACCAGCGACCTCGCGCCCGACACCGTCGACCGGATGGCCGTGGACACGGTGGCGCTGGCGCGCGCGACGGCGCCGGACCCGACCGCGGGCCTGCCGGAGCAGGGCTTTGCGAACGAGGTGCCGGACCTCGGGCTGTGGGCGCCCGAGGATCGCGGGGTGTCGGTGGAAGCGCGCATCGACGACGCGCGGCGCGCCGAAGCCGCCGCGCGTGCGCTCGATCGGCGCATCACGAACTCCGAGGGCAGCCAGATCGGCAGTGGCTTCCGGCGCTCGACGTACGCGAACAGCGCGGGATTCAGCGGCAGCTACGAGTCGGCGAGTCACTCGCTGTTCTGCGAGCCGTTGGCGCAGCAGAACGGCGCGATGCAGCGCGACTACTGGATGACGGCGGCGCGCCGCCTCGATGGACTCGAAGACCCGGCTGCAGTGGGACGCCACGCTGCGGAACGCGCGCTGCGGCGGCTCGACGCGCGGCCCGTTTCCACGTGCGAAGTGCCGGTGATTTTCGAGCCGATGGTCGCGCGCAGTCTGCTGGCGCAGCTCGCCGGCTGTCTCTCGGGCGGCGCGATCTACCGGCAGGCGTCGTTCTTGCAGGATCGCATGGGCGGCGCGATCGCCAGCGAGCTCGTGACGGTGATCGACGACGGCCGACTGCCCGGCGGCCTCGGCTCGCGCCCGTTCGACGGCGAAGGGCTGCCGACGCGCCGCAACCTGCTCGTCTCGGCCGGGAGGCTGCAGAGCTGGCTGCTCGACAGCTACTCGGGAAGCAAGCTCGGACTGCCGAGTACCGGCAATGCGTTGCGCGGCGCCGCCGGCGCGCCGGCCCCGGGTCCGACCAACCTGTGGCTCGAGCCGGGCACCCAGTCGCCGGAGGCGATTCTGCGCGGTACCGAGCGCGGCCTGCTCGTCACCGAGCTCATCGGGATGGGCTTCCATCCGGTGACCGGAGACTACTCGCGCGGCGCGGCCGGTTTGTGGATCGAGGACGGTCGCCCCGTCCACGCGGTGGAGGAAATCACGATCGCCGGGAACCTCGGCGACATGCTCGCCGCCGTCGATGCCGTCGGCAACGACCTCGTCTGGCTCGGTGCGATCGCCGCCCCGACGCTGCGCATCGCGCGCATGACGGTGGCCGGCCACTGAGAGGGCCCATGACTCCGTCCGACACGACGAACCCCCCGATGGCTTCCGCGGCGAAACCCGCCGCGACGATGATCGGGCTCACGATGCCCGAGTGGGATCGCTGGTCGGACCGGGTCGTCGTGGCGCTCGGATTGAACCCGAGCCTGTTCACGGGACCCGGCACCAACACGTATCTGATCGGGACGGGCCGCGCGCGGATTCTGCTCGATCCCGGCCAGGGCGCCGACGGCTACCTGGACGTGCTGGAACGCGCGATGACACACTCCGGTTGCGAGTCGATCCAGGAGATCGTGCTGACGCACGGCCACGTCGACCACATCGGGGGCGTCGGCCAGGTGCTCGAGCGCTTTGGACCGCTGCGCGTGTCGAAGCTGCCGTGGCCGGACTTCGACACGCCCTGCCCGGCTCCGCTGACCGCGATCGAAGACGGCTCGGTGCTCCGCACGGAGGGCGCCACGCTGCGCGCGGTCCACACGCCGGGCCATGCGCCCGACCATCTGTGCTTCGTGCTCGAGGAGGAGCAGGCGCTGTTCTCCGGCGACAACGTGCTCGGCGTCGGCACGACGGTGATCCCCGATGGCAGCGGAGACCTGCTCGACTATCTGCGCTCGCTCGAACGACTGCGGGCGGAAGCGCCGTGTCGGATCTACCCCGCTCATGGGCCGATCATCGAGGACGGCGGGGCGAAGCTTCGCGAGTACATCGCCCATCGCGCCGATCGCGAGCGGCAGATCCTCGCCGCGCTCGCGCAGGGGACCGCGCCGATCGTGGTCCTCGTAGCGCGGGTCTACACCGATGTTCCCGAGGCGCTGCACGCAGCCGCCGCGCATTCGGTCGCCGCGCACCTGCGCAAGCTCGAGCGCGAGGGACGGGCGCGCCGCCGGGATGCGCGCCCGGCGCGCGAGGCGGTGTGGAGTCTGACCCCGGAGCCGACATGAGCCCTGGTCGTCCCGTCGGAGACGACCGATGAGTCATCCCCTGGTCGCGACGCTCCACAGTGACGATCCCGCGGCGCGCGCCGGCGCGTGCGGCGCGATCGCCGAGGATCCCGCCGGCGCGCTGCTCGTCGAACCGCTACTCGCCGCACTCGGCGACCCGGAACGCGCCGTCGCCCGCGCCGCGCGCGAAGCGCTGGTGGCGCTGGCCCGTCGCTCCGATGGCGTCGTGCCGCTGCTCCGCGCGGCGCTCCGCTACCCCCGCGCCGGACACGTGTCCCGCGACGCCCGCGGCCAGCGGATCCACGCGGCGCTGACGTTGGCGCGTCTCGAGCCTCCGGAGCCCGGCTCGTTGCCGGCCCTCGTCGATGGCCTCGGCGCGCGCGACGGCGACGTCCGCTGGGCGGCGGCACGCGTGCTCGTCGACATGGGTCGCCTGCACCCCGAGATCGTCGGCGTGCTGATCGGGCTGGTGCGCAGCGCCGGAGATCCGAGCGCACGGCGCATGGCCGGCTTTGCGCTGCGCGAGCTGGCACCGGATCTCCCGGCCGCCGCGCAGGCGCTGCTGGCCGCCACCCACGATGACGATCGCGATGTGCGCCGCGCGGCGGTGACCGCCTTGGCGGGGCTGCTCGATCCGCCGCCAGACGTCGCCGAGCGGCTCGCCGGGCTGTCCAGCGACCCGGACGAAATGCTCGCACGACTCGCGACGCTCGCGCACGAGCGGATCGCCGCGAGCCAGGCAAGAGAGGAGGAAGAACGGTGAGCGAGCGACGCGGCGTCCTCGTGACCGGTGGCACCGGTGGCCTCGGTCAGGCCGTCGTCGGCGCGTTCCTGGAGCTCGGGGATCGGGTCACCGTGCCGTGGGTCGTGGAAGCCGAGGCGCAGCGCCTGCGCGAACGCTTCTCGACACCGTTCGGAGACGGCCGACTCGCGCTCGTGGACGCCGACATCGCCGAGGAAGCCGGCGCCGCGGCACTGGTTGCAAAGGCGGGCACCGTCGACGTGGTCGTGAACGGCGCGGGCGGCTTCGCCGCCGGCGCTCTGCACGAGACGGAGCTCGAGGTCTGGGACCGTCTCTACCGCGTGAACGTCCGCACGGTCGCCGCCGTCTGCAGAGCGGCGCTGCCCGGTCTCCTGGCGCGCGGGCGCGGCGCGATCGTCAACGTCGCCGCCTACGCGGCGCTCGACCCTCCCGGCGGCCTCGGCGCCTACGTCGCGTCGAAGGCGGCCGTCGTCGCCCTCACCCGCAGCCTCGCGCGCGAGGTGCCGCCGGGCATCCGGGTGAACGCGGTATTGCCCACCACCATCGATACGCCGGCCAACCGCGCGGCCATGCCCGACGCGGAGTTCTCGCGCTGGACGCGTCCCGAGCAGATCGCCGACACGATCGTGTGGCTCGCGAGCGACGGCGCATCCGCCGTGCGCGGCGCACTGGTGCCGGTTTGAGAACGAGACGCGCGGCGTGGCTCGTCGCCGGGTGCTCCGCGGCCCTGTTGCTCGGCGCTGCAGGGCCGGCCACCGCCCGCGACGACGTTCTGCTCGCACCGCAGCTCGAGATCGTGGTGCTGCCGCGCGAGCTGCTGGCGATCGACGCGGAGAGCGGCGGGCAGCTCGCCGAGCGGCTCGAGCTCGGCGAACGCGTACTCTACGCCAAGCAGCGCGGCCGCGTCGGCATCGCCGTCACGGATCGGCGCATGCTCGCCGTCACGACGGGCTCGGCGGCGTGGCAGGAAGCCCGCTATCGGAGCGGGGAGTCGCCCCCGCCAGACGTCACGCTCGGCGACCGCGTCGCGCTGTTCCTGACACCGCTGCGCGCGATCGGTTTCGACGGCAAGACCGGCAACCTCGTCGAAAGCGGCATCGGGCCGCAGGAGTCGCTGCTCGACAGCGCCGTCGGACAGAACCTCGCCGTCGTCGTGACGAGCCGGCGCGCGCTCGGCGTCTCGGCCAACCGCGGCGGCTTCTTCGAGACCAGGCTCCGGGTCGGCGAGAAGATCGAAGCGCTGTCGGCGGTCTCGAACCTCGCGACGCTGCGCACGTCGCAGCGGCTGCTGTTGTTCCGCGGGCCCAGCGGAACCTGGGAGGAACGGCGCCTGCCGATCCGATAGCGCGCGATGCGACGCCGGGTCAGCCGTCCGGCAACGGCGGACCGGTCTGGGTCCGCGCGTCCAGCAGCGCGTCCAGCTCCTCGCGCGGCAGCAGCGCGCGCTCGACGCAGAGTTCGCGGATGCTGCGCCCCGTCGTCGCAGCCTCCTTGGCCAGCTCGGCCGCGCGGTCGTAGCCGACGCGCGGCGCCAGCACCGTCACCATCGCGAGACTCTGCTCGACGAGCTCGGCGGCGCGCTCGCGGTCCGGCTCGATGCCGCGCACGCAGCGCTCTGCGAAGACGTCGCTCACTGCGGCCAGCAGCCGGATCGACTCGAGCAGGTTGCGCGCGATCAGCGGGAGCATCGCGTTCAGCTCGAGCTGTCCCGTCATCCCGCCGATCGCGACGGCCGCGTCGTTGCCGATCACCTGCGCCGCCACCTGGACGACGGACTCGCACAGGACGGGGTTCACCTTGCCGGGCATGATCGACGAGCCGGGCTGGATCGCCGGAAGCCGCAGCTCGCCGAGCCCGCAGCGCGGACCCGATGCGAGCAGCCGCAGATCGTTCGCGATCTTGAACAGCGCGACGGCCGCCCCGCGCAGCGCGGCGCTGGCCGCGACGGCCGCGTCGCGCGCGCCCTGCGCCTCGAAAGGATCCGCGGCCGCGCGGAAACGGAGCCCGGTCTCGGCCGAGATCCGCTCGATCGCGCGCGCCGCGAAGCCCGGCGGGCAGTTGAGACCCGTGCCGACGGCGGTCCCGCCGAGCGCCAGCTCCGCGAGATCGTCGGCGGCCGTGGCGACGCGCTCGATCGCCAGCTCGATCTGACGGGCCCAGCCCGCGAACTCCTGGCCGAGCCGGACCGGCGTGGCGTCCATCAGGTGCGTGCGTCCGATCTTCACGACGTCGTCGCACGCAGTCGCCTGCGCGCGCAGCGCGTCGCGCAGGCGACCGAGCGCCGGCAGCAGGTCCTCGTGGATCGCACAGCGAGCCGCCACGTGGAGCGCACTCGGCATGACGTCGTTCGACGACTGGCTCGCGTTCACGTCGTCGTTCGGATGCACGCGCGCCGCCGCCGCGCCGAGCAGCTGGCGTGCGCGCGTCGCGATGACCTCGTTGGCGTTCATGTTCGTCGATGTCCCCGAACCGGTCTGGAACACGTCGACGACGAAGTGCTCGTCCCAGCGGCCGTCGGTGACTTCGCGGGCGGCGCGCTCGATCCCCTCCGCGCGCGGAGCGTCGAGCACGCCGAGCGCGGCGTTGGTGGCGGCCGCGGCGCCCTTCAGGAGGCCGAGCGCCCAGACGAAGCGCCGCGGGAAGCGCTCGCCGCTGATCGGAAAGTTCAGCGCGGCTCGCTGCGTGGAGGCGCCCCAGAGCGCATCCGCCGGCACCTCCATCTCGCCCATCGAGTCGCGTTCACTGCGCGTGGCCGGTCGATGGTCGGACATGCCGATCCTCCTCGGATCCTCAACTCGGCTCCGGAACTCTGATCTGGAACTGGAATCCGGGACCCGGGGACCGACCGAGACCG
>CAYOHN010000142.1:0-8654 GCA_964403735.1 uncultured Spirochaetales bacterium
GTGTCGCTGGGCGGAACGGATCCGAGTCGAAGCGCGGCTCGACGATTGCCAGCGCGCTCGGAACGAAGCTCGGACCGACGAAGCGCGCGAGGGACGCCTTCTGTTCGTCGGTTCCCCACTCGGCGATCGGCAGCGCGGACAGCCCCGGCGACAGGATCGCCAGCGCGATCGCGAGATCGCCCCAGGCGAGTTCCTCGGCGACCAGCGCGCCGGTGATGGCGCCGCGTTCGCCGCCGCCTCCCGCCGATTCCGGCAGCGAGTTCGCGACGAGCCCGAGCTCGTGCGCTGCCGCGAGCACCTTCTCGGGCAGCTTGCTCGCCTCTTCGCATTCGCGCGCCACCGGCCGGATCTCGCTGCGCGAAAATTGCTGGACGGTGTCGATGACGAGCTGCTGCTCCTCGCTCGGCTGGAAGTCGATCATGTTCAGATCCTCTCGATGATCGTGGCGATGCCCATGCCGCCGCCGATGCACATCGTCACCAATCCCCGGGCCCCATCGCGTCGCTCGAGCTCGTCGAGGACGGTGCCGATCAGCATTGCGCCGGTGGCGCCGAGCGGATGGCCGAGTGCGATTGCGCCACCGTTCACGTTGACCCGTTCCGGATCCATGTCGAGGTCGCGCATCGTCTTCAGCGGGATCGCCGCAAAGGCTTCGTTGATCTCGACCAGGTCGATGTCCCGGATCGTCATACCGGCCTTCGCGAGCACGCGCTGGGACGCCGGGGTCGGCGCCGTCAGCATGATCACCGGCTCCTCGGCGGCCGTGGCGGTGGCTACGATGCGCGCGCGCGGCCGGAGGCCGTGCGCCTTCGCATAGTTCGGTGACGCGACCAGCACGGCGGCGGCGCCATCGACGATCCCGGACGAGTTCCCGGCGTGGTGCACGTGGTCGACCTCCGACACCTGCGGATAGCGGGTCTTGGCCTTCTCGTCGAAGGACAGCGAGTCGCCCTTCTGCACATAGTGGCCGAGCCCCGCAAACGACGGTTCCAGCTTCGCGAGCGACTCGGCCGTGGTGCCGGCGCGCGGATGCTCGTCGCGATCGAGGACCACGTTGTCCTCACGGTCGCGCACGGGGATCAGGCTCTCGTCGAAGCGCCCGTCCTTTTGGGCCAGCGCACAGCGCGCCTGGCTCTGGGCGGCAAAGCGATCCAAATCCTCGCGTGTGAACCCCTCGAGTGTCGCGATCAGATCCGCCGAGATGCCCTGCGGAACCAGGGGATGGAGCTCGCGCAGGTGCGGGTTGTGACCATCGATGCCCGCGCCATCGCTGCCCATCGGCTGGCGCGACATCGACTCGACGCCGCCGCCGATCACCAGGTCCTGCTGGCCGGCCATTACGCCCATTGCGGCGAAGTTCACCGCCTGTTGGCCCGACCCGCAGAGGCGGTTCAACGTGACGCCGGTGGCGACCTTCGCGTCCCAGCCCGCGGCCAGTGCGGCCATGCGCGCGATGCAGGCGCCCTGCTCGCCGACGGCCGACACGCAGCCGGCGATGACATCTTCGACGTCCTTCGGATCGAAACCGTTGCGCAATCGCAACGCTTCCAGCATCTGGGCGAGCAACTCCTGGGGGTGGATGCTCGAAAGCCCCCCCACGTCCTTCTTGCCGCGCCCGCGCGGCGTCCGCACCGCATCGAGGATCCATGCCTCGCTCATCCGCGTGTTGTCTCCCTCGTCCACTGCGTCCAGGGCCCCGTCCTGTTCGACGACCCGGACAACGGTAGGACTCTGCGCCAGGGGTCTTCCGGTCTGTCTGCGCCCGAGTGCCCGACCTGAGTGCCCAGCCCGAGTGCCCAGCCTGAGCGCCCAGCCTGAGTGCCCGAGACTGAGCAAAGTGAGTGCCCGAGACTGAGCAAAGCGCTTCGGCGAGCGGCGCTTCTCGGCATTCCGACTCGCCGGCAGCGGGCCGAAGCCCGGTCGGAGAGTAGCCGCCGGGTTGCCGCTGCGCCGGATCGACGACCGTATTTCGGAATCCCCGCGCGAGACCGTCGCGCAGGCCGTTGACGCGACGATCGGAACGTTCTAAAGAGAGTTCGCCCGCGGTCTCCGGCAGAGCGCCGCAAGGCGAATCCGATGGTGTTTCCGGCGGGGGGTTCCGACGGGGGGCCGACGCATTTCGGCTGTTGTTCTCGCTTTCCGTTCGACGATTCGCCGGATTCGTGTACTGCTGATCTGTGAGGCGCTGGAGCGAGGGGCGGTCGTTGACGCCGTTGAACCCTGGATTTCGTAGGCTGAGATTCCGTGAGCTGAGATTCCGTGAGCTTGGATCTCGTCGGGAACGCTCTCGTCTCGAGAGCACTCCGACGCGAGGGACGTTCTCGGGCGACTCCCCGCGAACGGGCCAGGGGAGCACTCGAGCGTGAGCCCGATTCAGCTGCGCCGGCGCGTCGTCGAGGCGGCCGTGGCCATCACCCTGGCCGCCGGCCTCGTCTTCGGAGTTCCGGGCGCCCGGGAGGTCGGCGCGCAGGCGGAATCCAGCGCGGCTGCGAAGGCAGCCCAACAGCTCGCCTGGGACGACTCCGCGCCGGGGCCGAAGCAGCCCATTCCGTTCAGCCACAAGCTGCACGCCGGTCAGTATCAGATCGACTGCCTGTACTGCCATTCCGGCACGGATCGGTCCGCCGCCGCCGGCGTGCCGTCGGTCGAGAGCTGCATGGGCTGTCACTCGCAGTTCGGCCAGGATCTCGAGGGTGTTCAGATCCTGAAGAAGTACTGGGACGACAAAGAGCACATCCGGTGGGAGCAGATCCACCGCGTGCCCGAGCACGTGCAGTTCAAGCACAACCGACACGTCGCCGCCGAGGTGCCGTGCGAGCGCTGCCACGGTGCCGTGGAGGAGATGGACAAGGTCTATCTCACGTCCGACACGATCTGGTGGCCGTGGCTGCTGCCGTCGAAGAAGCTCGAAATGGGCTGGTGCATCGACTGCCATCGCGAGAATCAGGCGTCGCAGGATTGCTTGACCTGCCACTACTAGTTTTTGTTTTCCGGGCGCGCCGCAGCGCACGCCCGCTGGACTCTCGAGCCGTCTTTCAAGAGAGCCGTCTATCAAGAGGTTTGGATGCCCGAGCTCGATCGTCGCGAATTCCTGAAGATCGTCGGCGCCAGCGCCGGGGCTGCGGCCACCGTCGGCTGCTCGGATCCCGTGTCGAAGCTGATCCCGTACGTGGTCCAGCCCGAGGAGATCACGCCCGGCATCCCCGTCTACTACGCGTCGACATGTCTCGAGTGCCCTGCTGCCTGCGGCCTTCACGTGAAGACACGCGAAGGACGTCCGATCAAGCTCGAGGGCAATCCGGACCATCCGATCAACCGCGGCGCGCTGTGCGGCCGCGGCCAGACGTCGATCGGCCGCGCGTATCACCCGGATCGCTTCGCGAAGCCGATGCGCAGGGGTGCCGATGGGACGCTCGCTCCGATCGAGTGGGACGAGGCCATCGCGTTGCTCTCGGCGGAACTCGGCAAGGCGAGCGGGCGCACGTGGGTCATGGGCGGCACGACGGGCCCCACGGCCAGCCAGTTCCTGGATCGCTGGACCACGGCCGTGGGCGCGGCCGGACGCGTGGTCTACGAGCCGTTTGCTCCCGAGGCGCTGGTCGGCGCGACGCGGACACTCTTCGGTGTCGATAGCGAGCCGATCTTCGACCTCTCCGGCGCCGATCTGATCGTCGACTTCGGCTCGGACTTTCTCGAGACCGGCCCCTCGCCGATCGAAAATGCGCGCCAGCTCGCGGCCGCGCGGGACGCTGGCGATGCCGACACCCGGGCGACGCGCTTCGTCTACATCGGCCCGCGCTTGTCGATGACCGCCTCGAACTCCGATGAGTGGCTGGCCGCGAAGCCCGGTACCGAGGGACTGCTCGCACTCGCGCTCGCCAACGTCGCGCTCGGCAACGGCGGCGGGACCGACGCCGGTCGTGCGGCGCTCGCGCCGTCGCTGGCGCGTTTCGACGCGGCGAGCGCGGCGCAGCTCAGCGGCGTGCCGGTCGAAGCGATCGAGCGCATCGGCAAAGCGCTCGCGAAGGCCAAGGCCCCCATCGCCCTGCCTCCCGGAACCGCGTTGGCGAGTCGCCGAGCGACCGCGACCTGTGGCGCCGTGCTGCTGCTCGACTGGGCGCTCGGTGCCGTCGGCAAGGGCGTGACGATTCCCGAGAACGACGGCCGCCGCCGCTCGAGCTACCGCGCTGCGCTGGCGCTCGTCGACCTGATGAAGACCGACAACGTCGGCGTGTTGCTGCTGCACGACACCAATCCCGTCTACTCGATGCCCCCGGCAGCCGGTTTTGCCGAAGCGCTCGAGCGCGTGCCGTTCGTCGTGAGCTTCGCATCCGCGCCCGACGAGACGGCAGCGCGCGCACACCTGATCCTGCCGGACCACACGCCGCTCGAATCCTGGGGCGATGCGTCGCCGCGGCCCGGCGTGCGCTCGCTGGTCCAGCCGACGATCCGCCCGCTGCGCGACACGCGCGCGATGGTGGACACGCTCCTCGACGTCGGGCGCGCGATGGGCGGCGCCGTCGCAGCGCAGATGCCCGAGGGCAGCTTCCGAAGCCTCGTCGAGGATGCCTGGAGCGGTTCGAGTGCCGAGTTCAAGCAGGTGCTCGCGGTTGGCGGCCGCTTCGAGGATTCGCGTTCTGCCGCGGTATCGCTGGCCGGCGACGCTTTGCAGCTCGAGGTGGCGGAGCCGCTGCTCGAGGGCCCGGGGCAGTTCATTCTGCTCGCGGTTCCGTCACCCCAGCTCTACGACGGTCGCAGCGCGGATCTGCCCTGGCAGCAGGAGATCTCGGATCCGGTCACGAAGATCACGTGGAACTCGTGGGCCGAGCTGAGCTTCGCCGCCTGTGAACGGCTGGGTGTCGAGTACGGCGACGTGGTCGCCGTCGAGACCGTCGCCGGCACGCTCGAGCTGCCGGTGTTCCCGCGCGGCGGCGTACGCGACGACGTGATCGCCATCCCGACCGGACAAGGCCACACGGTCGGCCGCTGGGCTTCGCTGGATGGCAAAGCGCGCGGCGTCAACGTCACCGCGGTGCTGCCCTCGCTCACCGACGAGTCGGGCGGGCGCGCGTGGCTCGTTGCGCAGGCGAGTGTACGAAAGACCGGCGGGCACTTTCGCTTCGCGATGGACCAGGACAGCCAGAATCAGCGCGGTCGCAGGCTCGGCCTGGCGACTCCGTTGACCGCCTTCGCCGCAGCGGCGCACGACGATGGCGACGCGCACGGCGACGCGCACGGCGACGACCACGGCGACGACCACGGCGAGCATCACCTGCGTGACTTCAATCCCGCCACGGATTCCAGCGAGAACAGCCTGTACCGCTGGGGCATGGCGATCGATCTCGACCGCTGCACCGGCTGCAAGGCCTGCGTCGCCGCCTGCTACATCGAGAACAACATCCCGGTGGTCGGCGAGGAGGAGGTCCGCCGCGGGCGCTCCATGTCGTGGCTGCGCATCGAGCGCTGGGTCGGCGACGGCAGCCTCGAGGGCGGAGCCGGTCTCGATCCGATCCTCCCGGACGAGTCGGGCCCCGTGGTCGACGTGCGGCACATGGCGCTGGTCTGCCAGCAGTGCGGCGCGGCGCCGTGCGAGTCGGTGTGCCCGGTGATCGCGACGTACCACAACGAAGACGGCCTCAACGGCATGATCTACAACCGCTGCATCGGCACGCGCTACTGCGCCAACAACTGCCCGTACAAGGTGCGACGCTTCAACTGGTACGACTACGAGATCAACAACTGGCCCGAGCCGATGCCGCTGATGCTCAACCCCGACGTCACCGTCCGTGGCCAGGGCGTGATGGAGAAGTGCACGTTCTGCGTCCAGCGGATGGCTTCGGCCCGGCAGAAGGCCAAAGACGAGAACCGGCCCATCGCCGACGGCGAAGTGACGACCGCGTGTGCGCAGGCGTGCCCCACTCAGGCCATCACGTTCGGCAACCTCAAGGACGACGCGAGCGCTGTGGTCCGCAAGTCCGAAGATCCCGTACGCGGCTACCACGCACTGCACGAGCTCAACACCCGGCCCGCTGTGACCTACCTCGCGAAGGTCACGCGTGGACCGGTCGAGGGGTAGAGGATGACGCCGCCGCCGCCCGCTGAATCGGTTGCCGCGATGATCCGGCCGACACCGGTCCTGGCGGATTCGCAGACCAACCGCGATGTGATGGACGTCTTCATGGAGCGGCCGGGCCTCGGCTGGTTGCTCCTGCTGGGCCTGTGCGCCGCCGGTCTCGTTGCCGGCGCAGTCACCTGGATCATCCAGATCTATCTCGGCCTCGGGATCGCCGGGTATTCGCATCCGATCTTCTGGGGCGCGTACATCGTCACCTTCGTGTTCTGGGTCGGCATCGCTCACGCCGGGACGCTGATCTCGGCAATCCTGTTCCTGTTCCGCGCGAAGTGGCGCAACGCGATCAACCGCTCCGCCGAGGCGATGACCATCTTCGCGGTGTTCACCGCGCAGCTCTTCCTCGGCATCCACGTCGGCCGGATCTGGAAGGCGTACTTCATCCTTCCGTATCCGAACCAACGCGCGCTGTGGGTCAACTTCAAGAGCCCCTTGTTGTGGGACACCTTTGCGATCAGCACCTACACGCTGATCTCGCTGATCTTCTTCTATGTCGGTCTGATCCCGGACCTCGCGATCGCGCGCGATCGTACCACCGGTTGGCGCAAGGTCCTGTACGGCGCTCTCGCGCTCGGCTGGCAGGGGACGAGCCGCCAGTGGAAGTCTCATACCCGGACGGTGCTGCATCTCTCGGGCCTTGCGACCCCGCTGGTGCTTTCGGTTCACTCGGTCGTGTCCTGGGACTTCGCCACGTCCATCGTCCCGGGCTGGCACGCGACGATCTTCGCGCCGTACTTCGTCGCCGGTGCGATTTTCTCGGGCTTCGCGATGGTGCTGACGGTGATGATCCCGGTGCGCCGGATCTTCCGCCTCGAGCACATCATCACGAACTACCACTTCGAGAACATGACCCGGTTCCTGCTGCTGACGTCGGTGATCATCGGCTACGCGTACGGGATCGAGTACTTCATTGCCTGGTACAGCGGCGTCGAGGCCGAGCGAACGAGCTTCTGGTTGCGCGCGTTCGGTCCGTACTGGATCTCGACGTGGTGCATGATCATCTTCAATGGGGTCGTCCCACACATATTCTGGTTCCAATGGGCGAGGACCCACGTGCCCACGATCTTCGTCGTGTCGACGCTGATCAACATCGGCATGTGGTTCGAGCGCTACGTCATCGTCATCACGGGCCTGTCGCGCGGGTACAACCCGGCCGTGTGGGGCCACTACACGCCGAGCATTCCCGAGCTGCTCATCGTGATCGGAAGCTTCTCGTTCTTCAGCATTGCGTTCCTGCTGTTCCTGAAGCTGTTCCCGGTGATTCCGATCTCCGAGGTCAAGGAGCTCGAGATCCACGCGCGCAGCCACGGTCACGGACACGGACACGGCACCGCCGCTCCCTCGGAGGCACACTGAGATGCCCACCCTGCTCGGGGTCTACGACGATCCGCACCACGTCGCCGAGACGGTGACGCGGCTCAAGGGCCGCGGCTTCGCCAAACTCGAGGTCTACTCGCCGGCACCGTTCGACGAAGTCGAGAACGCCGTCGACTCGAAGCCCAGCAAGGTCCGCTACTTCACGTTGATCGGCGGTCTGCTCGGCGTCGTCACCGGCTACGCGATGACGATCTGGATGTCCCTCGACTGGCCGATCATGATCGGTGGCAAGCCGTACGCGGCGATCCCGACCTACACGGTGATCGCCTTCGAGCTCACGATCCTCTTCGGCGGCATCTTCACGCTGATCGGCCTGCTCGTCGTCGGTCGACTTCCCGCCGTCCGGCTCGATCCCGCCTACAGCGCGCGCTTCTCCGGCGACGAGTTCGGCATCGCCGTCGACGTGCCCGAGCGGGACGTGGCGGAAGTGGACGGACTGATGCGCGCCCATCAGGCGAAGGAGGTGGGCATTGTTCCGACCTAGCCCCCGCAGACACGTCGCGTTGTGTCAGGCTGGCGCCTTCGTCGTCGCGGTGCTCGTTTCGACCGGCTGCTGGGAGCAGATGTCGAACCCGTGGTGGCCGCAGATGAAGTGGCAGCGCGCGGTCCAGGCCTACGAGCTCCAGGGGCGGCCCGGCGATGAGGATCGGGCGGTCGGCAACTTCCTGCCGCCGGACGGCTCCGTGCCGGTGGGCATGCCGATCCAGGCCAGCGAGATGACGCTCGCCGAGGGCGAGAAGCTGCCGAACCCGAATCCGCCGTCGCTCGAGTCGCTCGAGAACGGTCGCGAGCAATACAACGTCTACTGCGCGGTCTGCCACGGCATGACCGGCCTCGGCGACGGCCCCGTCGCAGGCCCGCCGTACGGCAAGGGCCCGCTCGTCGCGGTGCTCCCGCTCGCGGGTCCCGTCGGTAAGGCGCTCACGAGTGGATTCACCGACGGCCACATCTTCTCGGTGATCTCGCAGGGCGTGCGCCGGATGCCCAACTACAAGCGCATTCCGCCGAGCGACCGCTGGGACATCGTGAACTACGTCCGTTACCTGAACGGCCAGGTGCCCGGTCCGACGCAGGCGCCGCAGACCGCGAGCGCAGCGCCGCCCGCAGCTGCCGCCGCGGCGCCTGCTCCTGACGGCATGGCTCCTGT
>CAYOHN010000143.1:0-8609 GCA_964403735.1 uncultured Spirochaetales bacterium
CGCGCCTCCGACACCGCAACGTTGCGGCTCGAGAACTGCCGCGTGCCGGCGGACAACCTGCTCGGCAAAGCGGAGATCAAGAAGCCCGGTGCGAACCCGTCCGGCGACAAGGGCTTCAAGGGCGCGATGGCGACCTTCGACGCGAGCCGCCCGATCGTGGCGGCGATGGCCGTCGGCGTCGGCCGCGCCGCGCTCGACTTCGTGAAGGAAGAACTCGAACGCCAGGACGTTCCGATCCGCTACGACGCCCCGCCGCGCGAACAGACGGCGATCGAGCGCGACGTCATCGAGATGGAGGGGGAGCTGCAGGCGGCCCGACTGCTGACGTGGCGGGCGGCCAAGATGCTGGACCGCGGTCAGCGCAACAATCTCGAGGCGTCGATGGCCAAGGCCAAAGCCGGTCTCGCTGTCACGAAGATCACCCAGAAGGCCGTCGAGCTGCTCGGGCCGCTCGGCTACTCGAAGAAGCTGCTGGTCGAGAAGTGGATGCGGGACGCCAAGATCAACGATATCTACGAGGGCACCCAGCAGATCAACCAGCTCATCATCGCCCGCCGCATCCTCGACTATTCGTCGAGCGTGCTGCGCTAGGAGAGTTGCCGTGGCCAACGTCAGCGCCGATCTCGTCGCGATTCTCGTCTGCCCGGAGACGAAGCAGCCGGTGGCGCTCGCGGCTCCGGACGTCCTCGACGCCGTCAACGCCCGCATCCGCGCCGGCTCGCTGCGCAACCGCGGCGGACAGCCAGTCACTTCCGAAGTGGCCGAGGGCCTGCTTCGCGAAGACGGCAAGATCCTCTATCCAGTCGACGACGGCATCCCGGTCATGCTGATCGAGGAATCGATCGAGCTCTGACCGGCCCCTGGGTTGACGCGGACGACGTGGCGAGCCGTGGCTACTGCGCGAACTCGCGGCGCTTCAGCTCGCGGACGTACTCCGACAGCTCGGGATCACCGGTCACCATCGCGGAGCTCTTCTCCTCACAGTCGCGAGAGGCTTCGCGCAGCGGCTCGAGATCGACGTCGATGCCGAGGAACGGCAGCCCGCGTTCGAGCAGCGCCAGCGAGCCGCGCGGGTTCGGCGTGACTTCGATGTAGTGCGGGAGGCCAGCCCACAGTCCGACCACCTGGCAGCCGCGGTCGCGCAGCCGCTGCCCGAGCACGCCGATCATGCCGACGGGACCCGCGTAACGGACCGGCTCGACGGCCAGCTCGCGCAGCAGCGACGCGTCGCTCGCGACGCCGGTCACGTCGACCGGCCGCGAGTAGAGCAGATCGCCGAGGAACGCGCCGAGCAGCAGCACACGCCGAATCCCGAGGACGTCGACGAGGTAGAGCACACGATCCGACCAGTCCCGCCAGCGCAGGTGCGGCTCGACGGCATGGCACGTCACGAGATCGCGGCCGGCGAGCCCGCCGCGCGCCCGCGCGGCGGCGAAACCGAAGCGCGTCGCCGGCCACTCGAGCCCCCGCGCCACGCCGTCCTCGACGACGGAGAAGGGCCGCCGGACGGTGAAGTCGAAGTACTCCTCGGCGTCGATCTCCGCGAGCGGCGCCGCACCGAGTTCGTTCGCGACGAAGTGCACGGCGGTCGTGGCCGCTTCTCCGGCGTCGTTCCAGCCTTCGAGAGCGATCAGCAGCGCGGCGTCGCGCAGCGTGGGCCGTACGTGGAAGCGGAGCGGTCCGTCGGTCTCGTCTTCGATCACGATCGGAGGTTGGCAACCCGAGGACGGCGCTGCAAGCCACCGCTCAGCGCACGAACTTGTATCCGTGACCGCGCACCGAGAAGATGTGACGGGGCCGTGACGGGTCTTCCTCCAAGTAGCGCCGCAAGCGCGCGACGAAGCTGTCGACGACGCGTGTGTTGGTATCGGGCCGCAGGCCCCAGACCACTTCGAGCAGCTCGCCGCGCGGAACCGCTCGGCCCTCGCGCTCGATCAGCGCGCGCAGCAGAGCGGCCTCGCGCAGCGTGAGCTCCACCGTCTCGGTGCCGCGCTCGATCTCGAAGCGATCGAACCGGATCGTCACGTCGCCGAACGAGACTTCCCGCACCTCGTCGCTGCCGGCGGTCCCGCCGTCCCAGCGCCGGCGCCGCAACAGCGCGCGCACCCGCGCCAGCAGCTCGGGCAGCACGAACGGCTTGGTCATGTAGTCGTCACCGCCCTCCTCGATGCCGCGTACCACGTCACTGGCGGCGTCCTTGGCGGTCAGAATCAGGATCGGCACGAAGTTCCCGGCCGCGCGGATGCGGCGGGCGACCTCCAGGCCACTCAGCTCCGGCAGCATCAGATCGAGCAGCACCAGGTCGTAGCGGGGATCGCCGCCGAGCAGTCGATCGACAGCGGCGCGACCGTCGACGGCGACGTCGACGGCGTAGCCCTCGGCTTCCAGGTTGAACCGCAGGCCCTCGGCGAGATGGGCCTCGTCCTCAACGACCAGAACGCGGGACATGTGCCTCCATTGCGAGCGGCTGCGCGCGCGCTCCCGGCGCTCCGCGCAGCGAGACGGCGAAGCGACTGCCGTGACCCGGCCCCTCGCTGCAAGCCTCGACGCGCCCGCCCTGTCGTTGCACCAGCCAGCGCACGATGAACAAGCCCAGACCGAGGCCGGCGACGCGCCGCTGCACGTCGAGGCCAGCGCGATAGAACGGCTGGAAGATCCGACGCAGCTCCCCGCGCGGGATGCCGACCCCGCGGTCCTCGATCTCGACGCCCACCGAGCCGTCCGGATTCGCCTGCGCTCGCACGCGGACGTCGACGTCGGGCCCGGAGTACTTGACGGCGTTGTCGATCAGGTTGCGAAACACCAGCGCCAGTTCGTCCGGCTGTCCCAGCGCGACCGGCGCGCCGTCCAGCTCGAGACGCACGGACGCCGGCGTGAGGTGATAGCGGTCGCGCAGCTCCGACACACACGCCGCGAGGATCTCACCGACTGCCACCGGCTCGCGCACCGGGCGCCGCGTCCACGCCGCGGCGCGTGCGGCTGCGAGCACCTGCGTCACCGTCCGCTCGAGCCGATCGACGTCGGCGCGCATCCGGCCGAGGAACTCCGCCCGCCGCTCGCCTCCGGGATCGCGCAGCGCCAGCGTATCCACGTAGAGCCGCAGCGACGCGAGAGGAGTCTTCATCTCGTGCGTTACGGCGTCGAGGAAGGCCTGCTGGCGCTGGCTGTGGCGCATCTCGCGCACCAGCCAGGCGCACAGCAGCAACAAGCCGGCGATCAGCGCCGCAAAGAACAGCGAACCGGCCACCAGCAACGTCCAATGCAGCGCCGAGAGCCGCTCCGCCACCGGGCCGAGGTCGCTCACGACGATGACGTTCCACGCCACCGCCAGCGTCAGCGCGAGCACGACGAGCACGATTCCGATCGTCAGCGGCAGCCGAATCGAACGGCGCAGCATCTGCTGACCTCCCCGGGAGTACGATCGAAGGGTACGATAGGCGGCACGCCCCGCCGCTTCGAGCCGACCCGACGCGAGCCCGCGGGGTCGAAGCCAACGTGTCAGGAGATTCCCTTGGACTGCCCGAGCCGCCCGCTGCTTCCGCCCTCCCGGCTTCGCGCCGCGCTCGCCGCCGCGCTGCTCGCAGCCACCTTCGCCGGCGGCGGGCCCGACGCGGCCCGCGCCGCGACACTGCCGGAAGAAGGCGCCTGCCCGATCATCGCCGGCGCCAGCGCCGGCGCGATGGACGATGCCGGCGGGGTGCCGCTGCGCGAAGGCACCGCCATCGGACTCGGCGATCTGACGCTGGTGCAGAGGCTGCTGCCGCCGGAGATCTGGAAGTATCGCGGCGCCTTCTTCTACGAGGGCATGCTGCTCGAGGTCGGTCCGTGCTTCCGGCGCTACCCCCTCGGCGAGTGGTACCAGGCCGCCACGCGCGAGCACGCAGGCACGGCCCGCCTCGACGACGAGGGCAATCTGCGCGATCACGAAGCCGGCCTGCCGTTCCCGATCGAATCGATCGCCGCCGACGATCCGCAGGCGGGCCTGAAGTGGGCGTGGAACTTCGAGCTCCGCTACCGCGGCGCGGGCCCCGTCGGGCGCTTCCGGCTGCTCGACCTGCCGGACCGTCTGGGGAGCCCGGAGACCTACATCGGCACCTTTTTCCAGGTGACGACGAGCAACCGCGCCGACCTCGCCGCCTCCGACTACCGCCTGCCCGAAGCGAAGAACCAGCTCTGGGCGGCGGGCGGGCGCTTCGAGCAGCCGTTCAACGCGCGGCACCTGGCGTGGCGCCAGCTTCGCTCGCGCGATGTCCTGACCGATTACGGGGAGCCCGACGATACCTTTGTCTACGTCCCGACGATGCGGAAGTCGCGCCGCGCAGCGACCGCCTGGGTGGATGGCCTCTACACCCCGCGCTATCGCGTGAGCGGCGACGCCGGCGGCGGCCCGGTCCCGTTCGGCTCGAACGAGTTCGGCCCCTCCGGCTCGATCCAGCCCACCGCCGCGCTGTCGATCGCCGCCACCGAGAACCTGCGGCGCGGCTTCGTCGGGATGGCGATCCGGCCCAATGCGTACGAGTGGCGGCTCCTCGAGGAGCGACCGGTGCTGGCGCCGCTCAACGCGAAGGTTCCCGGCTGGCCCGAGCGCGAAGAGCGCAACTACGGTCCCAGCGGCCTCTCGGTAGCAACCGACACCTGGGATGTTCGCCAGGCGGTGGTCATCGAGGGCCGCGCGCGCAAAGTAGTCGACGACGTCGGCTACGTGCGGCTGTGGCTCGACGCCCAAACGGCCCAGCCGCTCTACGTGATGACCGAACGCCCGAACCGGCTGGCGCTCGACGTCGGTCAGCTCGTGCACCGCTGGAGCGGCGACGACTCGCAGTACCCGGCGTGGCCCGACGGCAGGAAGGCGTATGTCTTCGACCCGGTCGCCGCCGTCTTCTTCGACATCGCCAGCGGCCGCGCCGGCTGGCGCCGCGAGTCCTACGACCTGCGCTCGGTGCCCGTCGAAGACGCGTCCGAGATCCGCGCGATGATCGGCGTCGACGCGCTGGACCGCCGCGGCCGCTGAGCGGAAGCGGCGACCAGCCGCACGCTCAGAACGTCCGGCGCAGCAGCAGGAACACTTCGTCGCGTTCGGAGATCGCCGAGAGGCCGTTGTAGCGGGTCTCGGCGCGGAAGTCGCCGCCCTGGTTCGTCGGCAGCGCCTGGCGGAGCGCCACCGGCAGCGGCTCGGGCTGGCCGTAGAACGCTGCCATCCCGATCGTCGCGCTGAACTGGTTGGTGAAGCGGTACGACATCTGCGCGATCACGCCGCCCGACGTGCTGCGGATGTCGTGCACCGCGGTGAGGGATGGCAGCAGCCGGTCTTGGAAGTAGCCGGTCAGGATCGTGAACGTGCCGAGCACCGAGATCGGACCGTTGACGACGTGGCCTTCGTCCTCGTAGCCGTCGATCCATTGCACGAACCACTGGCTGTTCATGAAGAAGGTGCGCCCGGGATTGAGGAAGTTGATGAAGGTCGGGCGGTCCACCGAGATCGTGAGGTTGTAGGTGTCGTTGCGCGAGAACCCGCGCGGGCGGTCGACGCGTCCGTACGGCTGATCGGCCATCCATGTGGCCTCGACGCTCCAGTTGGTCTTGGTGCGGTCCTCGGCGAAGTCCAACGCGAAGCCGAGCACGTTGCGCTTGAAGTAGCGGAACGCGATCTCGGAGCCGCCGTGCCAGATGAAGTCGCGGCGACCGAGCGCGCCGTTGCCGCCGGCGCGCACCTCTGGGCGCGTCGAGCCGGCGATGTCGAAGATGCCGCGCACGAAGGCGCAGGTGATGGGATCGTCGACATCGCAGTCCGGATCGGTGCCGGTGCCGGCGCCCAGCGCCGCGAGGAACTGCAAGAAGTTGTACGACAGGGCGGCCATCTCGTTGCGGAAAGGCTCCCCGGTGCGCGGATCGATCAGCGCATTCGCCGCCTCGCAGCCGGACACTCCCGGACCCACGCAACCATCGACGAGCGGGTCGTAGTCGAAGAGCGCGGGACTGTCGGGATCCACGAAGTCCGGGACGCCGTTGCGATCGATGTCGTCGAAGGGGCCGCGTGCGCCCGGCAGGATCACCGGCAAGCCGCGAACCGGCCGCGTCGCCACGGCGCCGCCGGCCTCGAACTGCGGGAACGCCTGGATCAGCACGCTGGCTTCGGCGTTGAAGAGATCGATGCCGTCCTCGTCGCAGCTGGTGCCGTAGAACGGGCCGCAGCCGAGGAGGGCCTCCTGTTGGTCGGTGAGGCGGCTGCTGAGAGAGAAGGCGGGGAAGGCTCCCGCGCCGGGGCCGTCGCCCGGATCCGGGTTCAGCTCGACGAGACTCAGCGGGGGAGCTGCGGGGTTCCCTCCCTCTGCGATGACGCCGGCAAGCCCTTCGCCGAACGTCGAACCGGCGAAGACCAACCCCAACGCACCGGCGGGATCGAGGCCGAGCGCGATCGTCTCTTCCGCGTTGAGGAGATCCACCAGGCAGCTGTCCGCCAGCGCCGGAAGGACGCCGGCCGCGATCCCCTCGGTGACCGAGCAGACGACGTCGAAGAGCTGCCGATTGCCCGGATGGAAGCGCAGGATCTCCTCCGGCGCCTGCGTCGGCAGCAGCGGCCGGCCGCGGGAATCGAGCGGCCGGCCGGTGGCGGGGTCGACGCGCCGCTCGAATGCGGAGAAGAAATCCACGGTGGGGGCATCCTCGTAGCCGTAGAAGTTCGAGACCTGGAAGCTGAAACGATCCCAGCGCCATTCGACACGGCCGCCGATCTCGACTCCCTGGAGGCCGTCGTTGTCCCACGGGTCCGGGGGGCGCATCTCCCCCGCGATCCCGGCCCCGGCGAACCCGTGCGCCCAGAGCCCGAACGTCTTGCCGCACACCAACCAGACCGTGTACGGCTCGCCGCAGCGGCCGAGGTCGAGCGGCTCGAAATCGTCGAAGTTCACGGCGACCTCGACCCGCAGATCTTCGAGCGGCCCGACGTCGTAGAACGACCACACGCCGCGGGCGGACCACTGCGCGAGCCGCGACTCCTCGAGGCTCGGCAGCGACGAGAGCGCCAGATCCTGCGGATTGAACTGGTCGGTGGTCCGGAACAGTTCCGTCTTGCCCCACACGATGCTCTGCTTGCCGGCCCGGATCCACAGCCGGCTGTCGAACAGCTCGAGGTCCAGGTAGGCCTCCTTGAGCTCGCGCTCGTCCTGGCCCTGCCCGTGGTTCCACGTGAGATCTTTCTGCGAGAAGTTCTGCTCGAAGTCGTCGAAGCTGTTCGCCCGCTGCAGGAACGCATCGGACGGCACGAAGAGACCGTGCGGATCGAGCCGCCCGTCGCTGCGCGGAGGTCCCACGGCGGGCCGCAACAGCAGCGGGCTGGTCGGGTTCGGAACCGACTCGAGCGAACCCACCGCGTCGATGTTGGCATCGAGATTCCACGGACCCAGTACGAACACGCCGTTTCCGACGGACGCGTCGATGTCCTTGACGGCGAACAGCGCGTCGTCGATGGGCGCGAACGTCGGTTCCACGCCGGTGGCGCCGAGCTCGATCAGATCGTCCAGGGCCGAGATCGCGATCTTGAAATCGTCGAGGTGATTGTCTCGGTGAAGAGCACGGCTCTCCTTGGCCTCGAGCTGCCCGGTGAACGGGTTGGTCCGCCCGGTCGTCAGATTGCGCGGCGCGCGCCGGGCGCCGTTGCCCCACCACTTGTCCGTCGGCGCCACGCCGCAGCCGTTGTAGATGCAGTCGTAGCGGACCTCGACGCGTGCGAACGCGGACACCAGGTCGAAGGGACCGAAGCCATCGGGCGCCAGATCGCTCTCGAGCTCGAGGTTGAGGACGTAGGCCCACTGACTGGGCACGAAGTTCTTCGTGTCGAAGTTGGAGCCGAGCGTCCGCGCCTGCAGCTCGCCGAAGCCGTGGAGCTCGAAGGTCGGCCGGGCGAGTTGGGCCTCGGCCGCGACCGGCCCCAGCGCCAAGAGCATCGCACAGACCAGGAGCTGCGCAGATCTCGAGTCGAAAATTGCCATGGCTCCGCCGGGGTCCGCAGGGGGAACCGAACTCCCCTCGAGGTCCCTAGAACGTGTAGCGAAGCCGCATGAAGAACTCGTCGCGCTCGCGAACCACCGAGACACCGTTCTCGACGCCGCGGGTGAAGGCGCCGCGCCCGACCTCGTTGCCGACGACCCCGAGGCCCTGGATCGGCATGTCCACGGTTTGGAAGCGACCCCAGAAGAAGTTCATGCCGACGGTGGCCGAGAACCGCTCCGAGAAGCGGTACCCGATGCTCGCCAGCGCAGCGCCCGAGTTCGAGCGACGGTCGTAGACGAAGGTCACGCCGGGCAGCAGCCGGTCCTGGAAGTAGCCGGTCTGGATCGTGAAGGTCCCGAGGATGTTGTACGGGCCGTTGGACGTGAAGCCTTTGTCGTAGTCCGTGATGTACTGGAAGAACCACTGGCTGTTGAAGAAGAACGTCCGGTTCTGGTTCAGGAAGTTGATGAAGGTCGGCCGGTCGACCGAGATCGTCAGGTTGATGGTGCCGGACTCCGAGACACCGTCGAAGTCGTCGTTGTTGGTGAAGCGCTGGCGGCTGATCCAGGTCAGCTCCGTGCCCCAGTTGGACTTGGTCACGTCCTCGGCGAAGTCGAACG
>CAYOHN010000144.1:0-1204 GCA_964403735.1 uncultured Spirochaetales bacterium
CTAATGTCTCTCCCGCTCTCCCACTCTCCCACTCTCCCGCTCTCCCGCTCGCGCCCGTCGACAGCGGGCACGCGATCAGGCAGTCGTGCACCCACGGTGCCGATGGCACATTGACGCTGGTCGCGGGGACCGGGTACACTCGACGGATTCGCAAGTACCCATTTCCGGTCCCGTGAGAGCAAGAGAATACGAGCCGATGACCGAAACGACGATGAGCATCGAGAGGCTGGCAATCGATACCATTCGCACGCTGTCGATGGACGGCGTCCAGGCTGCCAACAGCGGACATCCCGGTACGCCGATGGCGCTGGCGCCGGTCGCCTACACGTTGTGGAATCGCCAGCTCCGTTACGACCCGGCGGCACCGAACTGGCCGGCGCGCGACCGCTTCGTGCTCTCCTGTGGTCACGCCTCCATGCTGCTCTATTCCATGCTGCACCTGGCTGGGGTTCGCGCGGTGGGGGACGACGGGCAGGTCAGCGACCAACGGGCCATTCAACTGGAGGATTTGCAGAATTTCCGTCAGCTCCACAGTCCTTGCGCCGGCCACCCGGAGTATGGTGAAGCGGCGGGGATCGAGACGACCACGGGCCCGCTGGGGCAGGGCGTGGCGAACAGTGTCGGCATGGCCATGGCCGCTCAGTGGTACGCGGCCCGTTACAATCGACCCGGCTTGGAGCTTTTCGGCTTCAACGTTTTTGCTCTCTGCAGCGACGGCGATCTGATGGAGGGCGTGGCCTGTGAAGCCGCCTCTTTGGCCGGTCACCTGAAGCTGGCGAATCTGTGTTGGATCTACGACGACAATTCGATCACGATCGAGGGGAGCACGGAGCTGGCCTTCAGCGAGAAAGTTTCGAAGCGATTCAAAGGGCTGGGCTGGGATACGGTCAAGGTGAAGGACGCCAACGACATCGCCGGCCTGGAAGCCGCGTTGCGGGTGGCTGCGATCAGCGACCATCCCACACTGATTATCGTCAAGAGCGTCATCGGCTACGGCTCGCCCAACAAAGCCAACACGGCGGGTGCCCACGGTTCGCCATTGGGCCCGGACGAGGTGCGGCTGACCAAGGCCGCCCTGGGTTGGCCGGAAGACCAGTCGTTTCATGTACCGGGCGAGGTGGTGGAGCATTTCGAGCAAGGGATCGGACAGCGTGGCGCCGAGCAGCATCAACAGTGGCGGCAGCAGTTCGCGGAGTATGCGAGT
>CAYOHN010000144.1:1214-8609 GCA_964403735.1 uncultured Spirochaetales bacterium
TTGCAGGCCATCTGGTCCGGCCAGTTGCCAGAAGGTTGGGAGGCCGGTATTCCGACCTTCCCACCCGATGCCAAGGGCATGGCCACGCGTGTGAGTTCGGGCAAGGTGCTCAATCATCTTGCTCCCCACCTACCGTGGCTGGTCGGCGGCTCGGCCGATCTGGCCCCCTCGAACATGACGCTGCTCAACGGCGACGAAGACGGCGATTTTCAGGCGGGCCGTTATGGTGGCCGCAACTTCCATTTTGGGATTCGCGAACACGCCATGGCCGCCGCCTGCAGCGGCATGGCGCTGAGCGGGCTGAAGCCCTATGGGGGCACCTTCTTCGTCTTCACCGATTACATGCGTCCGGCCATGCGACTGGCCAGTCTCATGCGACAGGGCGTCATCTACGTGCTCACCCACGACTCGATCGGTCTGGGCGAAGACGGTCCGACGCATCAGCCGGTCGAGCACCTGGCTGCCTGCCGCTCGATCCCACGGTTGCTGGTCTTCCGTCCGGCCGATGCCAACGAGGTCGCCCAATCCTATCGCGTGGCACTGTTGCATCCGCACCAGCCTGCGGCCATCGTCCTGACTCGGCAGAGCGTGCCCACCTGGGATCGGAGCGACGGTTTTGCTCCGGTCGAGAATGTGGCTCGGGGCGGGTACGTGTTGCGAGACGCCCAGGGCGCACCGCAAGTCATCCTGCTGGGGACCGGCAGCGAGGTCCCCCTCTGTCTGGAGGCGCAGGAAATCCTGGCCCAGGAGGGGATCGCTGCACGCGTCGTCAGCATGCCCTGCTTCGAGTTGTTTGACGCTCAGGACGAGTCTTATCGCCACAGCGTACTACCACCGGACATCACCGCGCGTGTCGGCGTCGAGGCAGGAATCGTGCAAGGCTGGGAGAAATATCTGCTGCCCACGGGTCGCTTTGTCGGGATGACCGACTTTGGTGCCTCGGCGCCCTACCAGACTCTCTACGAGCACTTTGGCATTACCGCCGCCGCCGTGGTCGAACAGGCCAGACAACTGGTGGCGTGACCTGCCAGCTACATGACGCCGCAGGCGGCCAACAACAGGAAGACCAGCCAACCGCCCAGCGCCAGGGCACTGATCCACACCAGTGCTCGATGCGGTGGCCGCGGATGCGGCTCGACCAGACGCGACGGCGCCTTATTAGGCTGGGACTTGTTGCTCTGGGACTTGTTGCTCTGGGACTTGTTGCTCTGGGACTTGTTGCTCTGGCGTTCGTTCATCTCAGCTGGGTTCGGCTGGCGTGATCTTGAAGTTCTGTTCAAAGGCTTGCGCGAAATCGAAGACGTCGTTGAAATCCTCGCGGCGGTCCGAGGCCGACTTCTTCATCATACCGATCTCGATCAGATTGTAGACGATCTCACCGAAATCACTCGTGCTGTGCACGCCCCAACGTCCAAGCACAACGCGGGCCATGAGTCCGAATTGCTCGGTCGCCAGTTGCCGGATCGCTTCGCACAACTGCTGACCGGTCAGGTGGGCATCGACCTGCTTTTCCCCCTCTTCTTCACCGGTAGACTGCTGGCCCATGCCCAATTCATCTTGTGCATACGTCAGCGCATCGCGTACGAATTGGTAGGCCTCCAGCGAGTAGCGCGTGTCGCGCTCGAGCAACTGCGCGATCGGATGAGTCTGTCCGGACATGGATCAACAGGTCCTTCGTAATGATGTTGCGAGCCGTGGCGACTATCGAAAACGTGCCGCACGCCTGGCGATGCGAACACGCCAGACGCTCGGCGACCGCCGGATTTGGCGCGGTACATGGCCTTGTCCGCCATGTCGATCAGCGTCTCGGCGGTGGCCCCGTGCGCAGGATACGACGCGACGCCGATGCTCATCGAGATCTGCAAGCCGTCGCGGCCGCGCGCCTCGAAGCGACTGGTCGCCACCGATTCGCGAATCCGTTCGGCGACGGCGAGGCCGGTCTCGAGGCCGGTGTCGACCAGCAGGATCGTGAACTCGTCCCCCCCGTAGCGCGCCAAAGTATCCACCTGGCGGATGCAGCCGCCGAGCACGTCCGCCAGGCCGCGCAGCGTGCGCGAGCCGACCAGATGCCCGTGATTGTCGTTCACCAGCTTGAAACGATCGACATCGAGGAAGAGCAGCGTGAGCTCCGAGCCATAGCGCTCGGAGCGCCGGATCTCGTGGTCGAGCGCGGTGAACAGGTAACGCGCGTTGTAGACCCCGGTGACGTCGTCGACGAACGCCCGTTCCTTGGCCTGGTGGTAACGCTCGGCGTTCTGCAGCGCGGTCTGGGCCTGGGCGGACACGAGGCGCGCGATTTCGAGATCGCGCGGCCCGAAGGGCTGCGTATCCTCTGGCACGACCAACACGCCTGCTTCCGCGCCCTGCCCGCGGATCGGCGCCACGAGCAGGCGCGTCGCCGGCAGGCCCGCCGCGACGAACGCGTCGTGCAGCGACCCCGAGGTCAGGAACTCCGGCTGCTCGATCGCGCCCAGGTCGGGCGCCTTCTCGCCGACCAGCAACGCACGCCACGTTTCGATCTCGCGCTGGTCGAAGCCGCGGAAGGCGACGTCGTCGCCGCCGATCTCGGCAACGCGATGGAAGACGTTCAAGCCGCGCGTGCGGCCGAGCTGGGCGAGCAGGATGTCGAGCGAGACCAGATGGATTTCCGGCGGATCGAGCGAGGCCGACAAGCTCCGGCACTGCTCGACGGTGGCGAGCAGTCGGCGCAGATGCACGTTCTGCTGTTCCAGCCAGCGGCGCTCGAGGGTTCGGCGCACCACGTGGGCCAGCTCGGCCGGCTGGATCGGCTTGCTCAGGTAATCGACGGCGCCGAGACGCAGCGCCGTGACGGCGCTGTCGAGCGAGGCATGGGCGGTGATCAGGATCACGTCGGTGTCGGGAGACTCGTCGCGGACCCGCGCGAGCAGATCCGCGCCGGACAGGCCGGGCAGCACGAGATCCGTCAGCACCAGGTCGACCGGCTGCCGGCCGAGCTCGGCGAGTGCGTCCTCCGCGCTCTCGCAGCAGTGGGTGTCCGCGGCGTCGCCGACTGCCGAGAGCGCGAGTTCGCGGTCGAACCGAGAATCGTCGACGATCAATACGCGAGCCCGGGGCGGCCCCGGCTCACCGTGCTGATCCGTCGATCTCGACCTCTGCGGTCTCGACACCGATCCCTCCCGATCCACCCGGCGTGGCCGCGCGTCGATCCTGGAGGCGACCCTGGCACGAAACGACCCGAAAACGCAACGGGACTCGTGCTGTCTTCCTGGCTGAGCATCGGCCCTCCAGCGGACCCGCTTGAGCCCACAGAGGATTCGCTCAGAGATTCGCTCAGAAGCTGGGAGAACGCGGAGAGTACGCTTCCGGTAGCATGGCGGCCATGGTGGACTTCACCGCGGCCCGCGAGCGCCATCGGCGCCGGATGGACGCCTTCCGCTGGGAGCTTCCGGAGCGCTTCAACTTCGCGCGCGACGTCGTGGGCCGGCATGCCGAGGATCCCGAGCGTCCGGCCCTGCTGTGGCGAAATGCCGCCGGAGCGGAACGCCGTCTCCGGTACGCCGACGTCGCACGGGAGAGCCACCGCGTCGCGCATGTGTTGCGCAGCGCCGGCGTCGCGCCGGGTGATCCGGTGCTGGTGATGCTGCCCCGGATCCCGGAATGGCACCTGGCGATGATCGGCGCGCTCGAGGCCGGCGCGCTGGTGATCCCGTGCGCCACGATGCTCCGGCCCAAGGACATCGCGTACCGCGTGGGCCACAGCGGCGCGCGCGTGCTCGTGGTAGGGGCCGCGCAGACGGCGGCCGTCGATGCCGTGCGCGATCAACTCCCGAGTGTCCGTCGATTCTTCGTGTGGAACGACGACGGCTGGCTGTGGTTCGTCGGCCGCGCCGACGACGTCATCATCTCGGCCGGCTATCGGATCGGACCCTTCGAGGTCGAGAGCGCCCTCCTCGAGCACCCGGACGTCGTCGAGGCCGCCGTCGTCACGGCTCCCGATGCCGAGCGCGGCGCCATCGTGAAGGCGTTCGTGGTCCTGAAGCCCGGCGTCGCGGGCGACGACGCCCTCGTCCGAGCGCTCCAGGAGCACGTGAAGCGGGTGACCGCGCCGTACAAGTATCCGCGTGCGATCGCGTTCGTCGCCGCGCTGCCGAAGACCGTCAGCGGCAAGATCCGCCGCGTGGAGCTGCGCGGCGACGCCGCGGACGGCGACGGCTGACGGACTTCGAGGGCAAGAGCAGAGACCGCGAGATCAGAAGCCGGCGGCGGCCTCGTGATCCGGCGGCGGCAGCACGGCGTTCCAGGTGTCGCCACCGTCCGTCGTGCGCAACACCTTGCCCCGCTCGCCGACGATGTATCCGACCTCGCCGCCGGGCGCGAACCAGACGTCACGCATGAACGTGAACACGTTGGGGAAGCCATCTCCGGGCGGATTCCAGGTCTGGCCTCGATCCTTCGAGACCCGGATGTAGCCCTTCTCGCCGACGGCGATCGCGCGACTCGGCGTCGGGAACGCCGAGAAGATCGCCTGCTTGCGACCGGTCTCGCGGTAGGCCCAGTTGCGCCCACCATCGTGCGAAACCAAGACGACGCCGCCGAGACCGGCGATGTAGCCGTCGTTCTCGTTGCCGAAGCGCACGCTGAACAAGTACGGGTTCTGCGAGATCGTGACGTTGATCCCGGGCTCTTCCTGGGTGCGGCTCTCGAGGTAGCGGCGCAGGAACTCGGGGTCGTCCTCGACGAAGTCCTCGTAGTCCCACGGCGGAGATCCGCGCTTGCGGATGCGGTCGGACAGCATGCCGGCTTCTTCGAGCACCGAGGAAACGGACTGGGTGCGCGCCTCGAGGATGTCGAAGAGCGGGAACGGATCGCTCTCGCTGCCGAACTCCTCGATCTCACGCCGGCTCGCCATCGGCTCGATGGCGACGTTCAGGTGCGGGAGCTCGAGGATGTTTTCGGCGAAGTGCGTGAGCTGCCCCGCGTGCTCGTCGGTGATCTCGATCTCGTTGAACGGCAGCACGATCGGCGGAACCGAGATGTCCTGCTGGATCGACGCCCGCTCCCAGCCGCTGCCGCCGGTCTCGGAGCGGAAGATGTAACCGAACTCGCCGATGATCCAGCACGACTGGCTGGGCTGCGGCAGGCAGAAGACGTCCGTCAGGCCGACGTCCTCGAAGACCTTCTGGCCGGCGCGCACGCGCTCCTGCTCGGGCGGCGACAGCCAGACGAACTGCGGATGCTCCTCGTCGATCGTCAGCGAGAAATCCTGCCAGGACTTGCCGCCGTCGTCGGTGAAGATCCGCGTACCCCACTCGCCGACGGCCCATGCGGTATTGGCGTCGATCGCGTGGACGGAGAACAGGTGGAAGCCCTCGGGCTCCTTGGGGCTTTCCTGCTTGTCCCAGGTCAGCCCCCCGTCCTCCGTGCGCAGGATGATCCCGCCCTGTCCCACTGCCCAGCCCTTCTGGGCGTCGGCCATCGAGATGCCGTAGAGGAGGCTGCGCGTCCCGGTGTTGCCGGCCTGCCACGTGTTCCCGCCATCGTCGCTGACGTAAACGGAACCCCAGTAGCCGCCTGCGACCACGTGGTCCGGCGTGGGGGCCGACACGGTGAACAGGTCGTCGTAGATCTGGATCTCGCCCGTCTCCAGATCGGGGTCGAAGTGGACGTCGTGGCAGCCAAGGGAGACCGCTCCCAGCAGCGAGAGCGCCGCCGCCGCGGACACGGAACGGCGGAACGAGGGGGACACGAACGTCATGCGGCGAAACCTCCGGCGGCGCGGCGCGAACGAGGGCGCCGACTCGATCACCCCATCGGGACTCGATCGTCTCATCGAGTCTCATCGAGGACGGGACCCGATCGACCAGGACCCGGTGGCGGACATGCCCGAGCGACGCCGGCACCCCGCGCGCCGTCACCGCAAAATCGGACTCGACTCAGTAGACTAGGCACGGCAGCATTGTCAACGATGGATGTCGTCCCGGACCCTGTTGCCCACGATCCGGTCGCCCCCGAGCGGTCGGTCCCGCCTCCCTGCCAGCGCGTTGGACGCCGGCGGAGCGCCGTGCGATTCGCGCTCCGCGCGTGGGGTGTGACGCAGGGCGTCCGGCTGGCCGCGGTCGCCGGCGCGGCGACGTGGCGGCACGTCGGCGGCGCTAGCGGCGACGTCTTCGCTGGCCGCCAGGCCCGGATGCGGCGACGCACGGAGCGGCGGATCGCCGCGGCGCGGCGCGTCGTGGGCGTGCTGGGAGAGCTCAAGGGCCCGTTTGCCAAGGCCGGGCAGTTCGCATCGCTGCGCGTCGACGTGCTGGAGCCGGAGGTCCGGGAGGCGTTCGCCTCACTCCAGGACCGCGTCCCTCCGCTCGCCTTCGAGGAGATCGCCGCGGTCGTCGAGGAAGATCTGGGCGCGCCGTTGGCCGAGCGGTTCGCCGAGTTCGACCCGCTCCCGCTCGGCGCCGCGTCGGTGGCCCAGGTGCACCGCGCCCGATTGCCCGGCGGCGAGCCGGTGGCCGTCAAGGTGCAGTACCCGTGGCTCGCTCGTTCCCTGCGCGCGGATCTCGTCTGGACCCGACGCCTGCTCGGCTGGCTGACGCGCGGCGGCGACGCCAACGATCGCGCCCGCTTCTTCGACGAGTTCGCGGCGGGCCTCGCCGAAGAACTCGACTTCGCGCGCGAAGCCGCCGTCGCCGGGGAGATCGCGGCCAACCTGGCGGGGGACCCGCAGGTCGTCGTTCCGCGCGTGCATCCCGCGTGGTCGTCGCGACGCGTGCTCACCGTGGACTGGATGCCGGTGCTCGCGCTCGGCGACCGCGCGGCGCTGGAGCGGCGCGGCGTGCCCCTCCGCGACGTCGTCACCGTGCTCGGTCGCGCGTACGCGAAGCAGGTCTTCGTCGATGGACTGTTCCACGCCGACCCGCATCCGGGCAACCTGTTCGTGCTCGACGAGCCGGACGCGTGCGTGCGGCCGCGGATCCTGTTCGTCGATTTCGGACTGTCGAAACGGCTCGACCCGGCCCTGCGCCGCGAGATGCGGCTCGGCGTTCACGCCCTGCTGCGTCAGGACACCGAGGCCTTCCTCGACGGGATGGAGCGCGTCGGCATGATCGCGCCCGGCGCGCGCGACGGCGTCCGGTCCGCCATCGAGCAGATGTTCGCCCGGATCCGAGCGCACGGCGCGCCGCTCGGTCTCGGCGGCGCACAGGTGCTCGCGCTGAAGGACGAAGCCAAGCGCCTGCTCGAGACCACCCCCGGCCTCCAGCTCCCGACCGAGCTGCTGCTCTGGGCCAAGACGCTCTCGTACCTGTTCGCCCTCGGCGCGCAGCTCGACCCCGACGCCGACCTCACGCGCACCACCCTCCCCTACCTGCTGCGCTGGCTCGCCACGACCGACTAGCCGTCAAGAAAGGGGCCGGGTTG
>CAYOHN010000145.1:0-8568 GCA_964403735.1 uncultured Spirochaetales bacterium
GGCGGCGCGTTCTCCGGCAAGGATCCGACGAAGGTCGATCGCAGCGCGGCGTACGCCGCGCGCTGGGTTGCGAAACACCTCGTGAAGGCAGGCCTCGCGACGCGCTGCGAGGTGCAGCTCGCCTATGCGATCGGCGTCGCGGAGCCCGTCTCGATCCGCGTCGAGAGCTTCGGCACCAGCCGACTCGATGGCCCGGCCCTCGAGCGCCTGATCCGCAAGCATTTCGACCTCACGCCGAAGGGCATCGTCGACGGCCTCGGGCTGCTGCGGCCGATCTACCGCGCGACCTCGTACCACGGCCACTTCGGTCGCGAGGACCAGGGCTTTCCGTGGGAGGAGACGACCAAGGCGGACGCGTTGGCTCGCGACGGCGGATAGGTTCCCGGCGTGATCGAGGCTCGATTCGCTTGCGTCACTGGGGGCGGCGTGCCATACCCGGTCGCCATGTGCCGGGGGGGACTGGAGGACGCCCCGCTCGCCGGGCGAGCGGGATGCCGCGAAGTCGGGGCCCAAGTCGGGGCCCAAATTGAAGCCCAGCTGGGCTCGGCGAGCCGCTGGGGCTTCCTGGTGCTGCTCGCGGTGTCCGGCTGCTTGGCCGGACCGAACCCGAGCCGGGCCGAGGAACCGACGATCCGGGTGCTGCTGCTCGAAGCCAGCCGGAGCCTGACGGTCGAGGCGGCCGGTCGGCAGCCGAGCCGGGAGGCCCGAGGGGAGGTCCGCGCGGATGCCTCTTCGCTGCGCATCGACGGGCGGCGACAGCAGCGGCTGGTGATGCCCGGACCGGGGCCCCACCGCATCGACGGCCGGCGCTATCGGGGAGCGATCGAGATCGAGGCGCAGGCGGGTCGGCTGCAGGTCGTCAACGAGGTTCCGCTGGCGGCCTACGTCGCCGGGACACTGCTCGGGGAGGTGCCCGAGAGCTGGGGAGAGACGGTGTTGCAAGCCCAGGCCGTGGCGACTCGGACCTACGCGCTCCATCGGCGCGCGCGGGCCGGCGTGCGCGCGTGGGACGTCGAAGCCGACACGAGGGGCCAGGTCTACCTCGGCATGGACGGGGAGAGCGAGGCCGCGTGGCGCGCGGTCGAGGCGACCCGCGATCAGGTGCTGACCTGGGAGGGCGAGGTGATCCTTGCCGCGTTCCACGGAACCGCCGGCGGCCGAACGGCCAGTGCCGAGGAGGTCTGGGGCCGCGCGGTTCCATATCTCGAGAGCGTGCCGGTGGAGGGCGAGGAGCTGTCGCCGGATACCTACTGGCGCGCGCCCGTCGGCGCGGACGAACTGGGGCGGACGCTGGCGACGATGGGCCATCCGGTCGGTCGCCCCGAGTCCGTCGAGATCGCCCGCCACACGCCGAGCGGGCGCTCCGAGAGGCTGGTCATCCGAGGGAGCCAGGGCCGCGCCGATGTCTCGGCCGTGGAGCTGCGCCGCGCGCTCGGTGAGCGCCGCCTGCGCAGCACGCTGTTCGCCGTGCGTTCCACCGCGGATGGCTTCGTCTTCGTCGGCTCGGGCCGCGGGCACGGGGTGGGCATGAGCCAGTGGGGCGCCCGTGCGATGGCCGAGCGCGGCGCCGATTACCGCGCCATTCTCCGGCGCTTCTATCCCGGTGTCCGGGTCGCCACGATTCGCGGATCGACGACCGGACGTACCGCCACAGGAGGCTCGTGGTGAACGCAGTCCCGCTCGCCGTCGTCTTGCAGGCCGAAGGGGCCGCGCCGGGCGCTCCGTCGCCGTTCGGCTTCCTGATGCCGATGATCCTGATCTTCGGAATCTTCTACTTCCTGATGATCCGCCCTCAGGCGCGGCGCCAGCGCGAGCACGACGCGATGCTGAAGGCGATCACGAAGGGCGACCGTGTCGTCACGACGGGGGGCCTCCACGGAACGGTCGTCGGGGAGTCGGACGAGGTGCTGACCGTCGAGATCGCGATGGCGGGCAAGGAGCGCGTGCGCGTGAAGCTGGACCGGCGCGGCGTCGAGCGGCTGCTCGAGAAGGCCAAGGGAGGTGAATCGGAGTGAGCGGTCTGCGTGGGCGTGTATTGGGGATCGTCGGAGCGATCCTGCTGTGCGGCTGGTTCGCCGCCGCCAACTTCGTGTCGCCCGAGTGGCGCCGGGACTCCGCGCTGCTGCCGGACGCGGCGATCCGGCTCGGCCTGGATCTGCAAGGCGGCATCCACTGGGTGCTCGGACCGGATCTGGACGTCGCGATCGCGCACGAGCTCGATGTGCTGCGCGGAGGCCTGCGCGACGTGCTCTCCGAGAAGGACATCGAGCCGGCGCGGCTTGCGGTGGAAGGGAAGGAGTTGGTCGTCGAGGCGACGAAGCCGGAGGATCTGCCGGCCATCGAGGCTGCCATCCGCGACACCGGCGTCCTGCGCGAGGTCTCGGAAGACGGCGATACGATCCGCTACTCGCTGCGCGACGAATGGGCCGTCCAGGTCCGCGAGCGCGGCATCGAGCAGATCCTCGAGGTGCTGCGCCGGCGCATCGACGATCCGATCCAGGGCGTCCAGGAGTCCGTCGTGACGCGCCAGGGCGCGGACCGCGTGTTGATCCAGATCCCGGGCGGCCAGCTCGATCGCGAGCAGGCGCGCGGGCTGCTGCGTCAGACCGGCTTTCTCGAGTTCAAGTTGGTGCTCGACCAGGCACCGACCGAGGAGTTGCTGCGCGCGAAGCACCCGGAGGGGTTGCCGCCCGACACCGAGATCGTCTTCGAGCGCGAGAAGGGCGCGCCCGGGCAGGCGCTCGAGGACCGGCGCGTGCTCGCGGCGTATCTGGTGCCGACGTCGCCGGATCTCACCGGCGACTTTCTGACCGACGCCCGCTCGAGCCTCGACAACCGCTACGGCTGGACCGTCAACTTCGCCTTCAACTCCGAGGGCGGCCGGCGCTTCGCGACGCTCACCGGGGAAAACGTCGGCAAGCAGTTGGCGATCCTGCTCGACGGTCTCGTCTACAGCGCGCCTTCGCTGCAGACGCGCATCGGCGGCGGTCGGGGCTTCATCCACGGCCGCTTCTCGTCGCAGGACGCCGCGGATCTCTCGGTGATCCTGCGGGCGGGTTCACTGCCGATTCCGGTGCAGATCGAGGAGGAACGCACGCTGGGGCCGGCGCTCGGCGCCGATTCGATCCGCCGCGGCGTGCGCGCCGCCATCCTCGGTTTCGCGCTCGTCGTGCTCGCGACCTGCTGGTACTACAAGCTCGCCGGTGTCTACGCGAGCATCGCGTTGCTGGCCAACGTGATCCTGCTGGTGGGCATTTTGTCGATGGCCAACGCCACGCTGACGATGCCCGGCATCGCCGGCCTGGTGCTCACCGTCGGCATGGCGATCGATGCCAACGTGATCATCTTCGAGCGCATTCGCGAGGAGCTCCGCGTGGGCAAGGCGCCCCGCGCGGCCATCCGAACCGGCTTCGCCAAGGCGCTGTGGACGATCCTCGACTCCAACATCACGACGCTGATCACCGCGATCATTCTGTTCCAGTACGGAACGGGTCCGATCAAGGGGTTCGCGGTCACGCTGTCGGTCGGCATCGTGACGAGCGTCACGACGGCGCTGTTGATCCCCCGGCTGCTCTTCGACCTGTACCCGGGCAACCGCCCGGTCCAGGCCGTGTCGATTTGAGGAGGCTCCCGTGATCGAGCTGATCCCGCACGGGACCACCTACGACTTCATCGGCAAGTGGCGCTGGGCGGTGCTCGGATCGCTCGCCGTGATCGTGCTGGGACTCGCGGCGATTCCGGTTCTCGGACTGCGCTGGGGCATCGACTTCGCCGGCGGCACCGAGGTCCAGGTGCACTTCGGCGACGGCGTGGAAGCGGACGTGGGGCTGGTCCGCAGCGCGGTCCGCGACCTCGATCTCGGCGAGCCGGAGGTGGTGCGCTCCGAGCTCGCCGGCCAGGACCAGTTTCTGATCCGTTTCCTCGGCACGCGCGAGCAGGCCGAGGGCGAAACGCAGAACCAGGCCGCAGACAGGATCAAGGCGGCGCTCACCGAGTCGGTGGGCGCGGTGACGATGGATCGCGTCGAATTCGTCGGTCCGAAGGTCGGTGCGGAGCTGCGCAGCGCGGGCACGAAGGCGATGGCGATCGCCTGGGTGATGATCCTCGCCTACGTCGGCTTCCGCTTCTCGCTGCGCTTTGCGCCGGGGGCGGTGGTGGCGTTGATCCACGACGTCGTCGTGACGTCGACGATCTGGATCCTGCTCGGCCAGTCCTTCGACTTGCAGGTGCTCGCCGGCCTGCTGGCGATCGTCGGCTACAGCATCAACGACACGATCATCATCTACGACCGCATCCGCGAGACGATGGCCGTGCACACGTCCCACGATCTCGAGGACGTCATCAACCGCAGCGTCAACGCCACGCTGTCGCGGACCATCCTGACGGGCGGCTTGACCTTGCTCGCCGTGCTCGCGCTCTTGTTGGTGGGAGGGCCCGCCATCTTCCCGTTCAGCGCAACGATGGCGATCGGCATCGTCGTCGGGACCTACTCGTCGGTCTACATCGCGGCGCCGATCATGCTGATGCTGGAGCGGCGCTTCGGCGAGCCGGCCGCCGCCGTCGGCAAGGGCGCCGGGAAGAAGGGCGGCGGCAAGCACCCGAAGGCGGCGCGCGCGTAGCGGGCTCCCCGTCCGATCCCCAAACGGACGAGGTCCGTGACCCTGAAACGAACGAGGCCCGCGGCAGGAACGGCCGCGGGCCTCTGAACGTTCGCTCAGCCGGAGCGGCTGAAGTCAGGGCATCGCCTTCTTCTCGCCGCCGATCGGCGCGACTGAAGCGCCGCCGCCGGCGGTCGGCTGCGCGCCCGAGGATCCGCTGCCCTGCGGCCCGCTCGGCGCACCGGTCGACTGTCCGGCCCCCTTTTTCACGCCCATCTCGATCGAGCCATTGACGACGGCGCCCTCGGCGACCACGAGCCGCGGGGCGCTGACGTCGCCGTTCACGAGGCCGGTGGCCTGGATCTCGATGCGCTCGGCGGCCGAGACGTTGCCGGTAACCTTGCCGACGACGACGACGGTCTTGGCATGGACCTCGGCGTTCACGCTGCCGTTGGCGCCGATCGTCAGCAGATTGTTCGGAAGGTCCACCCTCCCTTCGACGTGGCCCTCGATGGTGAGGTCCTCGTTCCCACTGAGATCACCCTTCAGCGAGATCGACTTCCCGATATTCGCCATGGTCCCCCCTGCGACCGCGGTCGCTTGCAACGGCTTGGCTTGCGTCGGCGGGTTGCTCATCGGCCGGCTCCCTTCGACGGCGGCCCGATTGGCCGCAGACTCATCGGATTCACGAGAATGGGGAGGCGTCGGGGGCCGGGGTGCGGCCTTCGTTCCATCCCGTCGCGGTGTGGCCGTAGACCCACTCTGCGACGGCTGCGACGGCTCCACCGGCGGCGTGGCCGGGCTGGGACCGCGTTCCTTGGTTCCTCGGTCTTTGCCTCGGTCGAACAGACCCACGGCTCGACCCTCCCCCTTCCGAGCGCGCGCATGCTAGCGCAGTGCAGCGGCCTGTTCGATGACAATACCATTGCGGGTCAGGATCGTGCCCTGCGCGCGCTCGAGCGCCGTGATCGCGTTCTGATACGCCTGCTGCGCGACGATCAGCTGGTTCTCCGCCGTCACCACATCGTCCTCGCGCAGCAGCACGTCGAACGGCGTCGACTCGCCATACTCGAGGCGCACGCGCTCCGCTCGCAGCTGCTCCTCGGCGGCCTCGACGGCGCGCTCGGCGGCCTCGATGCCCTCGACCGAAGCGGCGAGGTTGCGCGCGGCGCGGCGCACGTCCGTCACGATCGACTGCTGGAGCCGGTGCAGCTGCGTCTGGGTGCGGCGCAGCTCGAAGTGCGTGCGCTCGTAGCGGCCGCGTGCGCCGAAGTTGCCGATCGGGACCGAGAGTACGCCGCGGACGGTCCAGTTCTGCGCGGCGTCGTCGGTGAAGAAGTTGTTGTTGGCGTCGCCGAACTCGGTCGGGACGGTGGCCGTGCAGGGGCCGAACTGCGGTGGATTCGTACCGGGGATGGGCACAAAGCTGCGGCAGTCCGGACTCACCTTCCCGCTGAGCCCCGTGTTCCCATAGCTCGCTTGGAGGTCCAGCTGCGGCAGGCGCTGGTTGCTCGCGAGCTTCAGCTGCAGCTCTTGCTGCTCGATCTGCTTCTGGAGCTGCGACAGCTCGGGGCGCAGCGAAAAGGCCTTCTCGGCCGCGACCTCCGGATCGACCTCGCGGACCCCGATCGTCCCCGGCTGGTCGACGAGCTCCAGCTTCACTTCCGAGCGTGGCCCCAGGTACGGCCCGAGCACGAGATCGATCAGCACGTCCTGCTGGTTGCGCTCGATGGCCTGCGCCGTGATGAGCCGGAACTCGCGGTCGGCGACGCCGGCCTCGGCCTGGACCACCTCGACCTTCGAAACGACGCCAACCTCGTACTGCGCCTGCGTCTGTTCGAGCAGCGCCTGTGCGGTCTCGAGGCTCTGGCGCGCGACTCGCGTCGCGTCGCGGGAGGCCGTGAGGTTCCAGTACGCGTCTTCCGTCTGCCGGATCACGTCCATCAGCCGCGACGCGAACTGGTCGGCCGCGACGCCGATGCCGATGCGTGACGTCCGCACCAGCGTCCACTCCGGACTCCAGAACAACCCGCGGAGCAACGGCACCTGGAGCGTCGCCAGGAAATCCGCGTTGAACTGCGGGGACAGCGTGGCGAGGTTCAGATTCGACTCGGTTTCGCTGCCGGCGTAGGAAACCGAGTATGCGCCTCCAACCCACGGGATGAGGCCGCGCAGGCCCGCCTCGGCATCGGTGACGCGTGTCTCGTTGAAGCCGACGGTGAACAGCTGCGACGCGGTGGGGACTTCCGTATGGGTGTGGCCCCCCTCGCCGAAGATCTGCGGATCGTAGGCTCCCCACGAGGCGAGCAGATCCGCGTCCGCGATCTGCGGATCGAAGCGCAGGATCTCGACGTCGAGGCTGTTCTGCACCGCCTGCCGGACGGCCTCTCGGAGGTCGAGATTCCATGCCTCGGCGGCGGCGCTGGCCGTCGGTTGCGATGCCGGGTCGGCCGCTGCGGCGGCCAGCGGGAGGAGAAGCGCCCAAGCGGCCGCCAGCACCGGTAAGCGCCGCCGGGCCCGCCGCGGTCTGGACGTCGATCCCATCCTCGCCACGCACTGCCCCATCGATCGAGATGTTCGCATGGCCCCGTTCCCCTCCCGCGCGCTCCGCACGTTAGCTCGCCTGTCGCGCGGGCTCCAAGAAATGCCGAGCGGAAGGCGCGGCAGGCGCCGAACCGCCGCGAGTGGCGGCAGAGCCGGACGAATCCCGGGCCCTCGATCGCGTGCGGGACGGCCTTGGGCGGTCGTTTCCCCTACGATGCGCGCCCGTGCCCGAGGCGAGCCCTTCGACCAACTCATCGGAACCCCGCCTGCGCGCAGCGATCGACGCCCACTGGCGCCGCAACCTGCGGCTGCTCGCCGCGCTGCTCGCGATCTGGGCGTTCGCGGGACTCGGCTGCGGCGTGCTGTGGGCGGAGTGGCTGAATCGCTACGCGATCGGCGGCTTCCCGCTCGGGTTCTGGTTCGCGCAACAGGGCAGCATCCTCGTCTTCGTCGCGCTGATCCTCGTGTACGCCGTCGGTATGCGGCGGCTGGACCGGCGACACCATGCGGAGCTGGAGGCGCTCCAGCGCGCCGAGCCCCCGCGATCGGGGGCGAGATGAGCATCCAGGCGCTGACCTTCGTCTTCATCGGGCTCTCGTTCTCGCTCTACCTGTGGATCGCATGGCGCACGCGCGTGCGCGACACGCAGGGCTTCTATGTCGCCGGCCGCGGCATCGCGGCGCCCGCCAACGGCATGGCGACCGCGGCGGACTGGATGAGCGCCGCGTCTTTCCTGTCGATGGCGGGTGTCATCTCGACGATGGGGTACGCCGGCGGCGTCTACCTGATGGGCTGGACCGGCGGCTTCGTGCTGCTCGCGCTGCTGCTGGCGCCGTCGTTGCGCAAGTTCGGCCGCTTCACGGTGCCGGACTTCATCGGCGATCGCTACGAGTCGCGCGTCGCGCGTCTGGTGGCGGTGGCGTGCGCCGTCTTCGTGAGCTTCACGTACGTCGCCGGCCAGATGCGCGGCGTCGGCATCGTGTTCTCGCGCTTCCTCGAGGTCGACGTCGACGTCGGCGTCGTGATCGGGATGGCGTTGGTGTTCGTGTACGCGACGCTCGGCGGCATGAAAGGCATCACTTGGACGCAGGTGGCCCAGTACTGGGTGCTGATCACGGCGTTCCTGGTGCCGGCGATCGCGATCAGCATCCAGCTCACGGGCCAGCCGGTGCCGCAACTCGGGATGGGCGCGACGCTGGTCGCCGAGGGAATCCCGCTGCTCGCGAAGCTCGACGGCATCCACGAGGAGCTCGGCTTCGCGTCGTACACCGAGCCGTTCATCGGTTCCTGGGACCGCATCAACGTCTTGTGTACCGTGCTCGCATTGATGGTCGGCACAGCGGGACTCCCGCACGTGATCGTCCGCTTCTACACGGTCCGGACCGTTGCGGCGGCCCGCTGGAGCGGCTTCTGGGCGCTGGCGTTC
>CAYOHN010000146.1:0-8565 GCA_964403735.1 uncultured Spirochaetales bacterium
GCGCTCCCCTCGCTCGGATCGAAGGTGTCGTCGAGGCTCAGCCGGAAGTCGAAGGAGGTGATCGTGGGCTGCTCGGTGTCGAGGTCCGCATCGACCGGTGCCACGCGGCTCGCCACCGGGAAGTCCGGGGCCTCGATCGTGAGCTGCGCGAGACCGGCGGGTACGGCCGTTCTGGCGATGCTCGTCATCGGGGGGCCGGGGGCGCGGAAGCCGGCTTGGGGGTGGGCATTGCCGTCTCGAGCACCTCGACCGAAGCGGTGCCTCGACGCGAGAAGAAGCGGTGGTTCTCGATCCCGCCGACGGCGTAGATCCGACCCGCCGGGTCGACGGCTACGGCGTGGTGAAAGCGGGCCTGACCGAGACGCGGGCCCTCCTCCCAACGGTCCGTTTTCGGGTCGTAGACGAAGACGCTGCGCGACGCGATCGGGTTCGAGTACGAAACCGCGCCGCCGATCACGTAGATGCGCCCGTCCGCCCCGAGTGCCGCCCCCATCGCATGGCGGCCCTCCGGCATCGGCGCCCGCTCGCTCCAGGTATCGCTCACGGGGTCGTAGGCCTCGACCGAACGCAGAGCCTGTCTCGCATCCGTCTCCAGTTGGCGCCCGGCTGCCTCGAACGCCTTCTCGCTCTCATAATCTTCCTGGTGCACGACCATGCGACGTCCGAAGCCGCCAAAGACGTAGAGCTTGCCATCCGGCCCGAAGGCCCCCGCGAACTCCTGGCGAGGTCGGGGCATGGGGCGGCGTTCCTCCCAGCTGTTCGTCGCCGGGTCGTAGACCTCTATGGCGTCCACCAATGGCCACTGGTGCCAGGAGCGGGGATCACGCTCGTGCCGGTTCAACGGATGGCCGATCCCCCCGACGAGGTAGATCTTGCCGTCAGGAGCCGTGGCCGTGAGACCCGACATCCGAATCATCCGCGGCACCGGTGGGAGCCAGGAGCGCGTGGCGTTGTCGGAGATCGGGAGGGCGTGCTGATCCCAGACGTCTCGCTTCGGGTCGAAGTGGATCGGACCGGCTTCCCCGAACCAGTAGATGAGGCCGTCGCGACCAGCCGCGCCCGCCGGTTTCTCGTGGCGCAACCCGGTCTCGTACTCGCTCATGTGCACCTCTTCGCGAATCGGCGGAGAGGTGATGTCGCCTGCCCAGCGCAGGCTGTGCACCATACGAGAGATCGCTCGATACTTCGTGACCCCCGGCCCCCGCCGCCAGGCGTTCTTCTTCGGATCGAAGATGTCGAGCGCGCGCTTGCCGAGTCCGTAGTCCCGGGCCTCCGGCACGGAAGCCGTGTAGCCCGCGTACGCATAGACGTGCCCGTCGAGATCACACGCCGCCACGTGCATCCAGCGTGGCTCCGGTAGCGGAGCCACCTCTTGCCAGCCCGCCGCCGTGGAGCCGGCCGCCCAGCCCAGCACGAGCGCCAGCACCGCGCTCTCGAGTCGAGGACCCATCTCCACCTCCTCTCTCTCGGAACGTCCAGGGCTCAGGGCGTCAAGGGTGGGATCGTGAAGCCTCGATCGGGCGGCTCGAGCGGCACCTTGACCCCCTCCGAGCCGAGAGTGAGGATGAAGGGCCTCACCTCCGAGATGCGCGTGCTCGGGTCCGCGGGATTGACGAGGGGGAGCGCAGCCTCGACACGGAGTCTCACGTCCTCTCCACCGACCGAGTTCTTTCCTTCGGTCACCGCAAACGTCCTCGCCCCTTTGCTCGTATCCGGATTCCCCTCGTCCGTGGGGTTGACGTACCGAACGAGCCCGGAAATCTCCCGGGCGCTGGCGGGGCTCTTGTTCATCCAGCACATCGTGGGGTTGCTCGAGGCGAGTTCGGCCGGCGAGCCGAGGTCACAAAGGACTTCGCCGTAATCGAGCAGGTCGGCCGTTCCGGGACTCCAGGTGTCGAGCACGGCCTCCGAGAGCACCGGAGCGGCGGGACCGAGTTCGACGCTGAGACCGACGGTCAGCGCGATTCAGTCTGATGGACACCGATCCGCCAAAGCCGGATGGCTCCGTGCTGCATTCCACGCACGCCCCTCCGCGGGCCGCCCTGCTCACTTCACAGTTCGACCGCTCCTCCGTCTTCGCAACGCGCCTCCGTCAGCGGCCCCCAGGTCCCGGCCGTTTCGTCCCATTCTTCGTACCACGCCAAATCGCCAGACGTGCAGATCAGCTCGGACTCGCCCACAGCGATCATTCCATCGTAGAACCATGACGCGCAAGCGGGCGTCGTTGCGGGATCGCAAACGCGCACCTGCGTCGTCGGAGGATCCGCATCGACCTTGCGGAGCTCGCAGCAAGCGCCGAGGGCGCCTTGCACCGTCAACAGCGGGATCGAGCAGGCGACGACGAGTCCGAGGAGGGCGCGTAGGTACATGGTTTCCGCATCCTAACATGATCTCTCCGTACTGCATATCAAATGAATCGATCCATCCTGTGACTAATAGTATTCTTCTCATTCTCGGCTGGTCGTGGTAGGGTGCCTCGACTCATGGATCCCAACCGCTCTACTCCATCGCGCCTGATCGGCCGCATCGCGGGTCGCATGGCCCTCATCGGACTTGCCTGCCTTTGGCTCGCAAGCCCGGCGTGGGCCATCACCTTCGTCTCGAGCACGCCGATCGCGGGCGACAGTGTGCTGGTGACGGTGACGGTCGAGGATGTTCCGGACGGAGACGCCGTCGACGTAGTGGTCTCGATCCCGGATGGTGCCGGCGATCTCCTGGGTCTGTTCGGCAACGCGGACCCGGAGAGCCTCGTAGCGGCCTTGTCGGTGGCCGATCCATCGGGAACCGTCACGCAGTCCCAGTTCGCATCGGATCGGGTCTGGAAGGTCGGTGGCGGCAATGTGATGTCGCCCGTGAAACGCTGGGACTGGGGACTGCGATTCGGTGCGGCCGGCAGCGCCGGCGGGCCGATCACGCGAGCGGCCTTTCGGCTGGCGGGGCCGGGGCTTACGGCCGCCAGCCTGACCGGCGCGTTCAACCAGGGCTGGCGCTTCGGCGTCCGGATCCAGAGCACGAGCGGCGCCGAAGGCTCGGCGAAGATCGGCGTCGCCGCGACCACGCCGCCGCAGGGCGTGGCGCCGGGCGTCGCGATCGTTTCGCCCATGGACGGCACGCTACTCGCCTCGAGCGACGTCGCGGTCGTCGGCAGCGTCTCCGGGACGGCGCCGGTCTCGGTCGTGGTGAACGGCGTCCCCGCCGCCGTCGATGGAGTGGGCTTCGCCGCGACGCTCGTGCTCCAGGACGGCCCGCACACGCTCACGGCCACGGCCGACAACGCGTTCGGAAGCGCGGGCGATGCCGTCGCCATCACGATCGACACCACCCCACCGCTCGTCACGATCACGGCTCCGGTGCCCGGGACACTCACCGCGGCCGCCTCGGTGACGGTCGTGGGGACCGTCGTCGACGCGAGCCCGATCGCGAGCCTGACCGTGAACGGCACGCCCGCCTCGCTCGTCGGTGACAGCTTCTCGGCCGAGCTCGCGCTCCCGCTCGGCGACACCGCGATCAGCGTCGTCGCAACCGACGCGGCCGGCCACACCGGCTCGGCTACGACCACGATCACGCGCGGAACTCCGCCCGCGATCACGATCACACAACCTGCAGATGGTTTCGAGACGACCGAGGCGTCGGCCCTGGTCGCCGGCTCGGTGAGCGGTACGCCGCCCCTGGTCGTTGTCGTCAACGGCATTGCGGCGAGCGTGGCGGGCGAGAGCTTTCAGGCCGTCGTTCCCCTCGCCGAGGGCGAGAATACGCTGACCGCCTCGGCGACGGGTGCCCTCGGATCCGCCGCCGACACCGTCACAGGAACTCGCGTTGGCGGTCCTCCGATGCCCGCACTCGCGATCTCGATCACGGCGCCACCGGATCGGGCCTTCGTCTCGTCCTCGCGAATTCCGGTCTCGGGCGTGGTGAGCGATCCCTCGGCCGAGGTCTCCGTGAATGGCACGAACGCCGTGGTGGCCGGAACGCAGTACCTCGCCGCGGCCGTCCCGCTCGCCCACGGCGAGAACACGCTCGTCGCGACGGCGCGGCGCGGCGACGAAACGGCGACCGCGCAGGTGACGGTGACCTTCGACGAGCCGCCGCAGATCGTGATCACGTCGCCCCGAGACGGCAGCACGCTTCGGGTCGCCGAGACCGACGTCGAAGGCCTCGTCGACGACGTCGCCGCCCACGTCGACGTCAACGGGATTGCGGCGAGCGTTGGACCGGGCGGCCGTTTCGTCGCGCGTGGAGTGCCGCTCGAGCCGGGGGCGAATCTGCTGCTCGCGCGCGCGATCGACGTGTTTGGCGCGGCCGGGACGGATCGCGCCGAGGTGACGCGGGCCGACGATTCGGCCGGGCGCCTGCGGCTGGTGTTGGTCGTCCCGGAGCGCCTGCGACGAGGCGCCGATTCGGGGGATCCCGACGCCTTCGCCCCGCTCGTCGCCGAGGACGGCGAGGAGTTCGCTGCGGCCCTGTCGGCGATCGGATTTCCGGCGGCGCTCTACACGCCGTCCGTCGAGGCGCCGGCGATCGGATCCAACACCTTCTTCGCGTATCTGTTCGTGTTCACGGAGGCCGGTCGGATCGGCGAGCCGGTGGAGATTCCCGGGCTCGGCGACGAGTTCCCGGTCTTCTCCGACAGCGCGCCGCTGCGGCCGATCTCCGAGCTCGCCGAGGAGATCTCGGGCCTGGCCGACACACCCGGGGCCGCAGCAGAGCTCGTCCCCAGCGACTTCGCTCCGAACGGCTTCGTGCTCTTCACCCTGCAGCTCGGCGGCGGGGGAGGGCTGCCGATATGAGCCACTCTCGCCCTCAATACTTCCAATGCCAACGATGCTTCCGACGCCTCCGAGCCTGTTCCGCGTCCGTGGTGCTGCTCGCGGCACTCGCGGCGTTCGCCCTCGTCGCGATCGCGGTGCCTGCGGCCCGCGCACAGCAGGGCTTCGTCGATCTCGAGGCCCGCCACGACGGCGCCAGTGACACGATTCGTCTGCTCGTCGACCGGCAGGGACCGCAGATCGACGTCACGTCTCCCGCCCGCGGCTCGGTCGTCGCCGGCAACGTCATCGCGATCAGCGGCACGGCCACGGACCGCTATTCGGCGGATTCGGAGGATCCCGCGCCGCTCTTCGGCGTGCTCCGCTACCGCGTCCTCGACGAGCATCATCTCGAGATCAGCGCCGGTGAGGCCCTCGTCGCGGGAGGGCGCTTCACGATCCCGGAGGTCGTGCTCGGCGAGGGGCTGCACGAGATCGAGATCGAGGCATTCGATTCGGCCGGGAATGGCGGCGGCGCGTTCTTTGAAGTGACGAGCGATCCCTCGGCGCCGACCGTTGCGCTCGTCGGGCCGCGGGACGGCGATGCGGTGATCGCGTCCTCGGTCGGGCTCGATCTCAACTTCGCCGCGCCGGTCACGCTGGTCTCGGTGAACGGCAACCCCGACGGCCGGAGCTTCCCAGCCGGCCTCGCCGAGGACGCCGTCACGGCATCGCTCGTGCTCGGCGCCAACGTCGTGACCCTCGTCGTCGACGATGGCAGCGGCCCGACGACCGCCTCCTTCACGATCTTCCGAGTCGCGTCGGCCGAGCCGATTCGCATCGTGTCTCCAGCGGACGGGGCGCCGGTCGGGAGCGCGCTCCTGCCGGTGACGGTCCTCGCACCGCGCGGGACGCCCTTCGTGCAGATCGCCGGGATCGCTGCCGCGGCGGATCCGGACGGCGTCACGTTCACCGCCGAGGTCCCGATCGAGCCCGGCGAGAACACCCTCGAAGCGGTGGCGTTCCCATTCGGGCAGACGGCGCGCGTCGTCGTGCACGGGGACTTTCGGGCTCCGCGCCTGCGCGCCCTGCTCCCGCCCGACGGGACCCTCACCACCGAGCCCACGCTCGACCTCGTGGGCTTCACGGACGAAGCCTCGGCGGTCGAGATCGTCGCGGCCGATGCCACCCTTCGGGTCGGCACCGTCCTCGATGCGGCGAGAAGCAACTCTCTCCTCGGTGTCTTCGTGCACCGCTTCGAGGCGACGGATCTGCCGCTCGATCCCGGCGCGAACGAGATCGAGATCCGACTGCACGATGCGGTCGGCAACGAGACACTGGAGAGTGTGACGATCGAGCGGCGCACGGCGGCGCTCGCGCTCGTCGCTCCTGCGGAGGGGACGGCGCTTCCCGGCACCCGCGCGGACGTGCAGCTCGAAGCGCTCGCGGATCTCACGATCGAAGCCTGGTTCGCGGCCGGTCGCGAGCTGCCGGGCTTCGCGGGGGCCGCGCTGATGCCTGGGCTCGCCACCTTCGCGAACGTTCCGCTGGTGCCCGGCGAGAACGAGATGCGCGTCGTCTACCGTCGCCCGGGCGGCGAGCTCGAGCTGCTAGGCTTCCGTCTCGTCTCCAGCGCGCCGCCCCTGGCGGTCGTCGAGGGCCACGTGCTCGATGCGCGCAGCGGCACTCCGCTGGCCGGCGCGCTGGTCGACATCAGCGTGGCCGGCACGACACTCGTCGTCACGACCGACGGCTCCGGGCGCTTCCGCGCCGAGATCGAGCCCGGCAGCGTGAGCATCACAGTCCGCAGCGAGGGCTTCCTCGTGGCCAGCGCCGACGCGACGGTCGTGGCCTCAGAGACCGCGACGGTCGACCTCTCGCTGCTGCCGTGGACGACGGCCTCCGAGGGTCTGCCCGGACCGGGCCCCGGCGCGACGACGAGTCGCGTCGAGGGGATCGTCCGCGACGCCGGCTCCGGGTCGGCGCTGGCCGGGGTCGCGGTGACCGTCGAGGCCGGGGGCACGACGCTCCAGGCGACGACCGACGCAGGCGGTGGCTATGCCGTCGAAGCGATCCCCGCCGTGCCCTTCACCGTCGCCTTCGCGGCCGACGGCTTCATCGCGGAGGTCTTCGAGGTCCCCTTCGACACGCCCGTCGATTGGCGTCTCAACGCGGCCCTCGAGGCGCTGCCGGCGGGCGGCGGCGACGCAACCAGCCGGCTCTTCGGTCGCGTCTTCGACGAGGACAGCGGCGAAGGCCTCGCCGGCGCCGCCATCACGGTCGATCGCGACGGCACGCTGCTCACCGCCGAGTCCGGACCAGACGGTCAGTACACCGTCGACGGCATCCCGGTGGGTCCATTCCACGCGAACGTCACACGCGACGGTTTCCTTCCGCGCAGCTTCGACGTGCCCTTCGAGGACGCCGGCGCGACCGAGATCGACGTCGGCCTCGTCGCCTCGGGAGCGAGTGGCGGCGCCTCGGCGAGCGTCGTACGCGGGACGGTCACGAACGCCGAGACGGGCGATCCCCTCGCCGGCGCCCTCGTCCGCGTCGAGGCCGGCGACGCCACGCTCACCGCGACGAGCGACGCCACCGGCGCAGTCAGCGTCCGCGGCATCCCGGTCGGCCCGCTCACGATCAGCGTGACCCGCGACGGCTTCCTGCCCCGCATCTTCGACATCGACACCGACGTCGCCACGGTCGTGCCGCTGGTGGCAAGCCTGCTTCCCGTCGGGACGACGACGACTCTCGTAGGGACCACCCGCAGCGGATTCACGGGAGAGCTCGAAGCAGACGTGATGGTCCGGCTGCTCGGGACCTCGAACGTCGCGACGACGAATGAAGAGGGCCAGTTCACGCTCGCCGAGGTGCCGCTCGGAAGCGCCCAGACCCTCGCTCTCGCCAAGCCGGGCTTCCTGGAAGCCTTCCATCACTTCTCGCTCAGCCCGCCGCCATCGGGAGCACCTTCCGAGGTCGCGATCACGTACCCGACTGTCGTCGGGAGCGATCGCACGCTGGCAATCGGGACAGAGGCCGAGGGGACGGTCGTCGACTCCCTCACGGGACAACCCATCGCAGGGGCCACGGTCGAGGCCGACCTGGTCTCTACAGTGAGCGGTGCGGACGGCCGATTCCTCCTGACGGGTCTGCCTGCGAACGAAGTCGTGGAGATCACCGCGACGGCGCCCGACCACGAGCCCGAGAGCATCGTCGCGTTGGTCGTCGTGAACGGGGACGAACCGATCGAGCTGCGGCTGGCACCGACTCGTCTCGGCGAGGTCGCCGGCACGATCACGGACGCGGAGACCGGCGCCCCCGTCCCCTTTGCCGAGGTTCGTATCGAAGGGAGCGACTTCTTGTCGACCGTCGCGAACGGAGATGGCACGTACCGACTCGTCGCCGTTCCGGCCGGCAGCCACACCGTCGTCGCGGACAGTCCCGAGCACTTCACACAGGCGAGCCCCGGGTTCGTCGTGACGGCCGAGTCGACGGCCGCTTTCGACGCCGCCCTCGAGCCGCGGCCGAAGGTGGGTGGACTCGCCGGGCGGGTGCTCGATGCCAACGACGACACCCCGATCGCCGGAGCGCTGCTCTCCCTGGCCGATGGCCGCCAGACGACCTCGGACGCCGACGGTCGCTATGCCTTCTCGGCCGTACCCGCCGGTCTCGCGCAGCTCACGATCGAGGCCCCCGACTTCCCGGTCGCGAGCCGCGTGGCCCCGGTCGATGCGGACCTCGACGCCGAGCACCCCACGATCACCGCCTTCGACTTCCGGCTGAGCCTCGACGACACCTTCGATCCGAGCGAGGGGAGCGC
>CAYOHN010000147.1:0-2374 GCA_964403735.1 uncultured Spirochaetales bacterium
AGAACATCGAGTGGCTGCCGAAGGCGGAGCTGGCGACGCTCGAGGAGCTGGCGCGGGTCGCTCGCGTCGCCGTCGCGTGTGGCGTCAAGAAGCTGCGCCTGACCGGCGGCGAGCCCCTGCTGCGCAAGAACCTGCCGAGCCTGATCGCCGAGCTGGCGGTGATTCCGGGCCTCGAGGATCTGGCGCTGACGACCAACGGGACCGAGCTGCCCCGGCTGGTCGTTGCGCTGCGCGACGCCGGGCTCGAGCGCGTCAACGTGAGCCTCGATTCGCTGGACCCGGCCACGTTCGCGAAGCTCGCGCAGCGCGATGCGCTGTCCGCCGTGCTCGCCGGCATCGACGCGGCGGAAGCGGCGGGGCTGACGCCGATCCACATCAACTGCGTGGCGATCCGCGGCGTCAACGACGGCGAAGCCGTCGCCTTTGCGCGTTTCGCCCGCGAGCGCGGCTTCGAGGTCCGCTTCATCGAGTTCATGCCGCTCGAGCACGGGCAGCGCTGGGGCCCGCACGCGCTGGTGCCGGGCCACGAGCTGCGCGCGCGCGTCGAGGAGGTCTTCCCGCTGCAGCCGGCGCCGGACCAGGATCCGCATGCGCCGAGCCAGGACTGGGTGTTCGCCGACGGCGCGCCGGGCCGGATGGGCTTCATCGATTCGGTGACCGCGCCGTTCTGCGCCACGTGCAACCGGATCCGGCTGACCGCCGACGGCAAGCTCCGCACGTGCTTGTTCTCGCTGCGGGAACACGATCTGCTGACGCCGTTGCGCGCCGGGATCTCCGACGCCGAGCTGGCGGAGCGGCTGCGCGCCGCCGTCGCGACCAAGGAGCTGAAACACCACATCACCGACGGGATGTTCGTGAAGCCCGAGCGGACGATGAGCCAGATCGGAGGGTGACGATGAAGGAGTCGCGGACTCCGCCGCGCGCCGACGTGATCCTGCTCGAGGGCATCCAGATTCCCGCGGCCCTCGGCGTCACCGCGGCCGAGCGCCGGATGCGCCGGCCGGTGACGCTGGATCTCGAGGTGGAGGTCGAGCTGCACACCGCAGGGCGCAGCGACCGGATCGGCCACACGCTGCACTACAAGCGCATCTTCGAGGTCGTCGAGGACGTCGCCGCCAGCCAGGAGCACAAGCTCGTCGAGGCGCTCGGAGAACGAATTGCGCGCGCGGTCCTCGAGAAGTTCGACTGCGCCGCAGTCACCGTCACCGTGCGCAAGCCGAAGCCGATCTCCGGCGTGCTCGATTACGCCGGCGTCCGGCTGCGCCGGACGCGCGAGGATCTGCTCTGAACGCAGCGGAAACCGATCTCGATACCGTATAAATAGAGTGCCATTTCCGGGTTCGCTACCGTCTTGGGATGCGCCTGCGGCGGCATCCGCCGCCTCTTCATCGCTGAGGACCTTCGCCATGAGCGACCCCGACCGGGATTGGACGCCCCCGGACAAACCCGTCGTCAGCCTCGAGAACGCGAAGCTCGAGGAGATGTCGAAGAACGAGCGGATCAAGGCCGAGAGCGAGGGCTTGTTCTTCGCGAGCGACGGCAAGTCCCGCCATCCCTTCGCCGAAGAGGTGGATCAGCTCACGCGCGGCGAGCGCGAGACGATCGGCAACGTCGGGAAGGAGCTCTCGAAGTTCTACGGGATCTACAAGCAACAGGAGCGTGGCGAGCGCGGTCGCAAGACCGGGGACCACATCTTCATGGTGCGCATCAAGTGCCCCGCCGGCGGCGAGCTGACGGCGACGCAATGGGCCGCGCTCGATGATGCGGCCGAACACTTTGCCGATGGCACGCTGCGGCTGACGTCCCGCCAATCGATTCAGTACCACCACGTCTACGGGCCGAAGCTCGCGCCACTGGTGCGCCACCTCTCCCGCCACTATCGCGAGGATTCGACGCTGTCGGCGTGCGGCGATGTCAACCGCAACGTGATGACGTCGCCGGCGGACGGCCTGCTCGGGCCCGGCGACGCCCGCGCCCGCGAGCTGGCCTACGAGATCGCGCAGGAGCTGGCGCCGCGCAGCAGCGCGTACTTCCAGGTCTGGTCGACCGACGACGAGGGCCGGACGGTCGCGCCGGTCTCCGTCGACGAGCCGATCTACGGACCGCAGTACCTGCCGCGCAAGTTCAAGGTGGGGATCGCGCACGTCGCGGACAACTCGATCGACGTGCGGACCCAGGACGTGGGATTCGTCCCGGTTCCGCAGAACGGTGTCGATGGCGGCGCCGTCTGGGATCTCTGGTCCGGCGGAGGGTTGGGCCAGACCCACAACAACGCCGCCACGGCGCCGCTGCTCGGACTGTATCTGGGCAGGATCCCTCGCGATCAGGTGGTCGCGGCGACGCGCGCGATCGCGATCCTGCAGAAGGAGAAGGG
>CAYOHN010000147.1:2474-8560 GCA_964403735.1 uncultured Spirochaetales bacterium
GCGATCAGGTGGTCGCGGCGACGCGCGCGATCGCGATCCTGCAGAAGGAGAAGGGCGAACGCCGCGACCGCCGGCAAGCGCGCTGGAAGTACACGATCCGCCGCGTCGGCGTGCCCGAAGTGAAGCGGCTGCTGCGCGAGCGCTTCGCGATCCCGCTCGAGGACGCGGAGTCCCAGCCGCTCGCGCTGGGGCGGCTCTTCCTCGGCTGGCACGACGCGCTCGATGGCACCGGTTGCTACGGCATCTCGGTCGAGAATGGCCGCATCCGGCCGGAGCTGCGCAAGGGCATCCGCGCCGCCGTCGACGCGCTCGATCTGCGCGTGCGGCTGACGGGACACCAGGACCTGCTGCTGTGCGGCGTGCGCGACCGCGAAGCGCTCGAGCGCGTGCTCGATGCGCACGGCGTGCCGCGGCCCGACGCCGTGTCGGCGCTGCGCAGCTTCTCGATGGCGTGTCCCGCCAAGCCGACCTGCGGCCTCGCGATGACGGACGCCGAGACGATCCTGCCGACGTGGATGGACGAGCTCGAAGCGGCGGGGCTCGGCGACGTGCCGGTCGAGATCCGGATGACCGGCTGCCCCAACAACTGTGCCCGTCCGCCGTCGGCCGAGATCGGCATCTTCGGCTACGGGAAGAACGATCACGTCCTGCTGGTCGGCGGTAGCAAGCGCGGCGACCGAATCGCCCGAACGCTGTACGCGCGGCTTCCCGGCGAGCGGATGGTCGAGGCGCTCGCCGGGCTGCTACGGGCCGTCAAGGACCGCGCGCCGGCCGGCGCCGAGCCGGGCGACTGGCTGTGGGAGCAGGACCCGGCCCAGCTGCGCACGTGGGTCGGCGTCGACGACGCCGGCTAGCGCAGCGCAGGCGGCGCCGCAGCCTCGGGGACGTTCTTTGCGTATTTCCGTTACGCGGCCGAGCAGTGTCGGCAGGGAATCGAGCTCTGACGCGGCCGCGTAACGGAAATACGCAAAGAACGTCCCCTGTCCCGTCCCCGGTCCCCCGGGTGCTAGGATTCCGCCGTGACTCTCCTCCCGAATGCCCCCCTCTCGCTTCCGGAGGCCGAGCGCCTCGTGCGCGACGCGGTCGAGACGGGCCGGCTCGAGCGCCGGCCGGCCGAGCGCATCGGCCGCCAGCTCGGCGCGGACGCCGCGCTGCGCGACGCGGTGGCGGAGGCGGCGCTCGAGGCGCGGCGGCGCTGGTTCGGAGACGTCGTCACCGTGTCTCCGAACGTGTTCCTGCCGCTGACCAATCTGTGCCGAGACCGCTGCACGTACTGCACGTTCGCCAAGCGGCCCGGCGATCCCGGCGCCCGGACCTACACGCTGGCCGACGTGGCCGACGTAACGGCCGGCGCGCGCCGCGCTGGCTGTATCGAGGCGTTGTTCTGCCTGGGCGACAAGCCCGAGCTGGCGTTTCGCAGCTACGCCGAGTGGCTGGCGGCGCAGGGCTACGCCGCGACGGCGGACTACCTCGTCGACGCCTGCCGCGTCGCCGTCGACGGCGGGCTGCTCCCGCACACCAATGCCGGGTTGCTGACGCAGCCGCAGATGGCTGCGCTGCGACCTTGGAACGCCTCGATGGGGTTGATGCTCGAGACGACCAGCGAGCGGCTTCTCCAGAAGGGCGGTGCCCATCACGCGGCGCCGGACAAGCACCCCGCTCTGCGCCTGCGCATGCACCGAGAGGCCGGCGAGCTGCGCATCCCGTTCACGAGTGGGATCCTGCTCGGCATCGGCGAGACGACGGACGAGCGCGTCGACGCGCTGCTGGCGATCCGCGCGCTCTCCGACGAGTTCGGTCACGTGCAGGAGGCGATCCTGCAGCCGTTCCATCCGAAGTCCGACACCAAGATGCGCGGGCGGCCGTCGCCGGCCGACGACGACGTGGTCGGCTGGGTGGCGCTGGCGCGGCTGCTGCTCGGCCCGCGCGTGCACGTGCAGGCGCCGCCGAACCTCGCGACGGACGCGCTGCTCGAACGCCTGCTGCGCGCCGGCGTCGACGACTGGGGTGGCGTTTCGCCGGTCACGATCGACTTCATCAACCCGGAGGCGCCGTGGCCCGGGCTCGATGCGCTGCGCACCCGCACCGAAGCGGCGGGGTTCCGACTGCGCGAGCGGCTCCCGGTCTATCCCGAGCACCTGCTCGGCGATCCGGACTTCTTCGATCCGGCGATGCGCGAGCGCTGTCTCTCGATGGCGGATGACGAGGGCTATGCACGGCCCCGCTTCGCGAAACGCCGCCGCGCTGCGACGGAGGCCGCATGAGTCTGGATCGTCTGCTGAGCGGGATCAGCCGCCCCGTGGCCGCTGTCCTCGATCGCGCGCTCGCGGATCGCGAGCTCACGGTGGAGGATGCGACGGTCCTGCTGGGCGCGCAGGGCGCCGATTTGATCGCGCTGATGACGGCGGCCGACGTCGCGCGCCGCGCCGACAAGGGAGATCTGGTCACCTACGTCGTGTGCCGGAACATGAACTTCACCAACGTCTGTTACGTCGGCTGCACGTACTGCGGATTCTCGCGGCACAAGGACGACGCCGACGCCTACGACCACCCGATGGAGAAAGTGATCGAGAAGGGTCGCGATGCCGTCGCGCGCGGCGCCACCGAGTTCTGCATCCAGGGCGGCATCCACCCGGCCAAGGATCATCGCCACTATCACGAGATCCTGACCGCGTTGAAGGCAGCGTTCCCGGACATCCACATCCACGCGTTCTCGCCCGAGGAGATCGATCACGGCCACAAACAGAGCGGAATGGCGCTCGAGGACTACCTGCGCTGGCTGATGGATGCCGGCCTCGGCACGATCCCGGGCACCGCCGCCGAGATCCTCGACGACGAGATCCGCGAGATCATCCAGCCCCGCAAGCTGAAGTCGGCGCGTTGGGTCGAGATCATCGAGGCGGCCCACCGCGTGGGCCTGCGCTCGACGGCGACGGTGATGTACGGCCACGTCGAGCAGACCCGGCACGTGGCGGCGCATCTCGGCCTGATCCGCGACATCCAGAAGCGGACGGGGGGCTTCACCGAGTTCGTCCCGCTCGGCTTCATCCACGAGAAGAACCGGCTCTACAACCACCTGGGCGCGCGGCCGGGCTCGTCGGCGCCGGAAGACGTCAGGCTGATTGCGGTGTCGCGGTTGTTCCTGCGGCCGCAGATCCCGAACATCCAGATGTCGTGGGTCAAGATGGGCACCAAGCTCGCGCAGATGGCGCTGCTGGCCGGCGCCAATGACTTCAGCGGCACGCTGATGGAGGAGTCGATCAGCCGCGAGTCCGGCGCCGATCACGGCGAGAACCTGCCGCCCGAAGAGATGCGCCGGCTGATCCGCGAACTCGGCCGCACGCCCGCCGAACGCAACACCAGGTACGAGATCCTGCGCGTGTTCGAAGATCCCGCGCTCGATCCCCCGAGCCTCGAGCCGAAGCGCACCGCGCAGCTTTCGGGGCCGGCGCGCTGGAGCCGGGGACGTTCTTTGCGTATTTCCGTTACGCGGCCTCGCAGCGCTGGCGAGTAGGCGGGTTCTTCCTTGGCCGCGTAACGGAAATACGCAAAGAACGTCCCCATCTTCCCCCCCCCTCCCGCCGCCGCTCCCGCGTCGCTACGTCGGCGGCTGCTTGAAGGCGGTCCAGCCGCCGTCGCAGGCGAGGACGGCGCCGCTGAGGCTGCGGGAGGCGTCGCTGGCGAGGAAGACGACGAGGTCGGCGATTTCCTCGGGCGTCTGCAGGCCCGTGGCGTGGCCGCGGGCGAAGGCCTGCTTGAGCGCGTCGTTGCCCCAGATCATCGCGTTCATCGGCGTGTCGACGTAGCCGGGACAGATGGCGTTCACGCGGATGCCGCGCTTGCCGCAGCCCGGCGCGAGCGACTGCGTGAGCAGCGCGACGCCGCCCTTCGACGCGGCGTACGCATCGAGCCCGCCGAGCGGAAGTCTCGCCATCGACGAGGCGGTGTTGATGATCGAGCCGCCTCCCGCGGCGGCGATGGCGGGGATCGCCGCGTGCGCGCAGTAGAACACGCTCGACAGGTTGATCCGGATCACCTCGTCCCAGACGGCGGGATCGATGTCCGGCGTGAAGCCGTCGCGGCCCGGCCACGCGACACCGGCGTTGTTGTAGAGCACGTGCAGCGCGCCGAACTCTCGTGCGGCTTCGTCGACGAGGCGCGTGGCGTCAGCGGCCCTGCCCGCGTCGCCGGCACTGGCGTGCGCGGTGCCGCCGTCGCGGGTGATCGCCGCCGCCGTTTCGCGCGCGCGGGTTTCGTCGACGTCGCTGACGAGGACGCTCGCGCCGGCGCGTGCGAGCGCGAGCGCGCCGGCGCGGCCGAGGCCCGATCCGCCTCCGGTGACGAGGGCGACCTTCCCGGTCAGTGTGGCCACGCGCGGTCCTCCCGAATCGCCAACAGTGCGGACGCGCGAGGGTATCGCAGGCTCGCTACGCCGGCGGGACTTCGCCGGTCAGCGCGCGGCGCAGCAGCTTGCCGCCCGGATTGCGCGGCAGCGCGGACACGAAGTGCCACACGCGCGGCACCTTGTAGGGGGCGAGCCGCGCGCGCGCGAAGCGATCGAGCGTAGCCCCATCGATGGCGCTGCCCGGGCGCCGCACGATCCACGCTGAGACGCGCTGGCCGTAGGTGGGATCCGCGACGCCGCCGACGCCAACGTCGGCGACGTCCGGGTGCGCGAGAAGCGCCGTCTCGATCTCGGCCGGGTGGACGTTCTCGCCGCCGGTGATCATACGGTCGTCGCGACGTCCGACGACACGCAGCGCGCCGTGCTCGTCGAGCGCTCCGAGATCGCCGGTGTGTAGCCAGCCACCGGCGAGCAGCGCCTGGTTCGCTTCGGGACGGCGCCAATAGCCGGTCGTCACGGTGTCGCCCCGGACGAGAATCTCGCCGATGGCGCCGGTGGGGACCGGTCGTCCGTCCTCGTCGGCGATCCGGAGCTCGACGCCGGGCAGCGGGCGCAAGCCGCCGCCGTCCGCGCGCAGCGGCGTGCCCGGTGGCAGCGTCGCGACCTGCGAGCAGGCCTCCGTCAGTCCGTAGGTCGGCAGCAGCGGCCAGCCGGCCTTCGCCGCACGCTCGAGCAGCGCGGCCGGCGCCGGCGCACCGCCGAGCAGCGCCGCACGCAACGTCGGGGGCGGCGGCGTGTCTCCGCGAAGTGTCAGCACCTGCTCCAGCATCGCCGGGACGAACGACGCGAGCGTGATGCCGTCGCGATCGAGTGCATGCGCCACCGCTTCCGGATCGAAGCGCTCGTGTAGCACGACGGCGCTTCCGGCCAGCACGCTGCGCGCGAGAATCGCGAGGCCGCCCACGTGACACAGCGGCAGACACGCGAGCCAGCGATCGCTCGGCAGCGTGCCGACGTGGAATGCGGCGCCGACCGCAGTGGCCAGCAGGTTGCGGTACGAGAGCACGACGCCCTTCGGCTCGCCGCTCGTGCCGGACGTGTAGACGATCGCCGCCGCCGCCTCGAGGTCGAACGGTACGGCCTCGGAGCTCGCCGGCTGCGTCAACTTGCAACCCGGCCCCGTTGTCAACTTCCTGGCGTCGGCGTCTTCCAGATGGCGGGCGAGTTCGGGCGGGGGGAGGCGGGGGCTCAGCGGGACGAAGAGGGCGCCAGCGAGGGCGGTGGCGTGGAAGAGTTCGACGAGGTCGGGGGTGTTGCCGAGCACGGCGGCGACGCGGTCGCCGGGGCGGACGCCGACGTTGCGGAGCGCGGCGGCGCGGCGGCGCGCGCGGTCCGCGAGCTGCGCATAGCTGAACGTGTCATCGCTGGCGACCAGCGCCGGGGCGTCCGGCGTGCGCGCAGCGCGCTCGAGAATCCACGCCTTCATGCGGCGCGTCCGGAAAGTCGTGCGAGGATCCGGCCGCGCCCCTCGGCGACGTGCTGGAGTAACGCCGGAGACAGGCAGATGCCGAGCCCCGGCTGCGACGCCGGCCAAAGCGCCCCGCCTTCGACGCGCTCGGTCGCCGCCAGGTCGGCCGCGAGCAGCGATCCGGTCGCGAGACCACAGGCCGGGAGCGGCCCCGGCATAGCCGCCGCCAGCGCGAGCGCTGCGGCGCGCGCGACGGCGCCATCGAGCAGTGTC